>CAYLZQ010000418.1:0-2561 GCA_964388045.1 uncultured Elusimicrobia bacterium
TCCTTTCCGGCCGTCTTGAGGGCCGCCTCCACGTCGGCGATGATCGCGAGGGGGTCTTCCCCCCGCGGGTTGTCGCTGGTCACGATCGCGAGGTCGCTTCCCCCGCAGGCGGCAAGCCCCATGGGGCCGCGCTTGGTGCGGTCGCGCTGGCCCCCGCAGCCGAAGAGCGTGACGATCCTGCCGTGGGGCAGCTCCCGGAGGGTGGAGAGGACCGCCTCCAGGGCGCTGTCGGTGTGGGCGTAGTCCACGAGGACCTTGAAGTCCTGGCCCTCCTCCACGGGCTCAAGCCTTCCCGGGACCGAGGCGAGCTCCGCGATGCCACGGAGGATTCCCTCCTCGGGAAGTCCCAGGCCCAATGCCGCGGCCGCGGCCGCGGCCGCGTTGTGGGCGTTGTGCGCGCCCAGGAGGCTGGTCCGGAGGGGGAGCCTTCGGCCGCGCGCCAGGAGCTCAAAGCGCGTCCCCGTCGCCTCGGGGCTCACCCCCTCGATGCGGAACTCGGCCTGGGGGGAGCGGCCGTAGCGGAGGACTGTCCCCGGGCAGAGGCGCCTCAAGGCCTCCGAGCGGGGGTCGTCGGCGTTCAAGACGGCCAGCCGCCTCTTTTTCATCGAGGAGGCCCGGCCAAGGAGCTCGAAGAGGCGGGCCTTGGCCCGGAAGTACTCCTCGATCGTCTTATGGAAATCGAGGTGGTCCCGCCCAAGGTTGGTGAAGATGGCCGCGTCGAAGTCCACCTCCTCGACCCTCTTTAAGGCCAGGGCGTGGGAGGAGACCTCGAGGAGGGCGTGGCTGGCTCCGGACTCCCGGAAGCGCGAGAAGAGCCTCAGAAGCTCCAGGGAGAGGGGGGTGGTGTTGGTCGCCCTCTCCAGGACTTTTCCCCCCACCCGGTAGTTGATCGTGCCGGCCACGGCGGGAAGGCCCCCACAGGAGCGGACGATCGCTTCCAGGAAGTAGGTCGTGGTCGTCTTGCCGTTGGTCCCGGTCACGCCGATGACGACCATCGCCCCGGAGGGGTGCTCGAAGAAGCGGTCGGCCATGCGCCCCATGGCCGCGACCGCGTCCTGAACCTGGACCCAGGCGGCCCCTAGGCTGATAGGGGCGGGCGGAGGCTCAAGCTCGCTGACCACCGCCACGGCCCCAAGCTCGACGGCCCTCCTGACGTGGCGGTTGCCGTCGGTCCTGGAGCCGGGCAGGGCGAAGAAGACCTCCCCGGGTCCGATGCTCCTGGAGTCATGGCTGAGGCCAGCGACCGGCGAGCCGGTCTCCCCTGAAACCTTGAGGGGGGTCGCGGCCTTGAGCAGATCCCGCAGGGTCAAGGGACCCGCCTGGCGGCAGAGGCCGCCTGGGGACCTGGCTCCGACTTGGCCGCCAGGCCGAGCTCGCGCGGGCGGTCCGGGGCGACGCCCTTCAAGGCCAGGAGCCAGCGCCCCAGCTTGCCGAAGAGGGGGGCCGCGACCTGGGCCCCGTAGTAGGCTCCCTGGGGATCCTCGATGACGACCAGGATGGTCCAGAGAGGCTTGCTGGCCGGCAAGAAGCCCACGAAGGAGGCGTTGTAGTGGGCCTCGGAGTACCTGCTGGTCGCGGAGTCCAGGCGCCTGGTGGTCCCCGTTTTCCCCGCCACGCGGTAGCCCGCGATCTGGGCCGCGACCCCCGTGCCTCGCTCCACGACCCCCTCCAGCGTGGCCGAGAGCCTGCGCATCGTCATCTCCGAGGCGATCCTGCGCACGCCGAGCGGCTTTTGGGAGCCCCTGACGATCCGCGGCTCCCAGAGGGTGCCGCCGTTGGCGATGGCGCTGTAGGCCGCGAGGATCTGGAGGGGGCTGGCCCCCAGGCCGTAGCCGTAGGAGGCGGCCGCCAGGGCCACGCGGTTTAGATCCGAGAGGGGTTTGAGGCTTCCGAGAGTCTCCCCCGGGAGGGGGATCCCGGTCTTGGTCGCAAAGCCGAAAGCCCGCACGAAGCGGTAGAAGCGCAGGGCGCCTACGCGCTCGGCCACCTTGGCTATCCCGATATTCGAGGACTTCTCGAGGATGCCTGCCAGGGTCAGGGGCCCGGAGGGCTCATGGTCATGGATGACGATCCTGGGCGCGATCTCGTAGGCCCCGTTCTCGCAGGAGAAGACCTCCTCCTCCCGGACCAGGGACTCCTCCAGGGCGGCCGCTGCCGTCACGACCTTGAAGGTGGAGCCCGGCTCGAAGCTGTCCTGGACGATCGGATTCCTCAAGGGGTTTTGAGGGTGGACGGCCATGGCCAGGAGTTCCCCGTTGCCCGGATCCTGGACCGCGACCAGGCCGCTCTTGGCCGAGAAGCGCTCGGCCGCCTCCCTGAGGAGCTCCTCGGCGTAGTACTGGATGTTCCTGTCGATGGTGAGCAGCAGGGGCTCGGGAGGGGCGGGATCCTCGAGTGCTCCCTGGGAGATGATCTTTCCCGAGCCGTCGCGGATCATCTCAAATCTTCTTGGCCTGCCGGAGAGACGCTGGTCAAAGAAGAGCTCGATGCCGGCACTCCCGTGCCCCCCGGCCCCCACCAGGCCCAGGAGGTTGCGGGCGAGCGCTCCGTTGGGGTAGAAG
>CAYLZQ010000419.1:0-2556 GCA_964388045.1 uncultured Elusimicrobia bacterium
TTGGCTCACGCAGTGGAAGAGCAGGATCTGGTCGTTGCGCTCCCGGCGGATGGCGCGCAGGGCTTCATCGATGTCGGCCAGGGTCGAGACGCCGCTGGAGAGGAAGAGGGGCTTGCCCAGCCTGGCCGTGTAACGCAGGAGGGGAAGGTTGGTCAGGTCGTCGGAGCCGAACTTGAAGGCCGGGACTCCCAGGCGGTGGAGGAGATCCACGTCTTGGTAGTGGCTGGGGGTGGAGAAGGTCACCACGCCCTTTGAGCGGGCGTAGCGGAGGAGCTCGGCCTGGAATTCCTCGGTCTGGAGATGTTCGCTCTCCAGGCATTCTGCGTGCTGATCCACGAGGCCTCGGCCGTCGTAGAGGACGGCGCCCTTCATGGCCAGAGTCCGGGCATGGAAGGTCTGGAACTTGAGCGCGTCGGCTCCGGTTGCCGCCCCAGCGTCGATGAGCTTTTTGGCCTCCTCGATGGTCTTGAAGTTCACTCCACACTCCAGGATGACGAAGCAGGGGCGGCCTTCTCCGATTTCTCGGCCGGCGACTTTGACGATCATGGTGCGCCTCCTGGCCCGGCCGCGGGAATCGCCGCCGGCCTGTCCTTGGGACCGATGCGCTGGTCGCGCTTGGTGTAGCGTTCGACCCGCACCACCTGGTCGTTCAAGGCCACGGGTTCTGCGCTCTCGCGGGCCCTGGGGTAGATGCAGGCCTTGCAGGCCTTGAGGGTCCTGGGGCCCTTGCCTTCCAGGTGGATGCGCCGGATGGCGCTCATCTTGGCCCCGTGCCAGACCTCGTAGATGGACTCTTTGGCGGCGTTTCCGAGGACGTGCTCCTCCATCTCGTCGCACTGGCACATCATGATGTTTCCGTCGGCGCCGACGCTCATCCTCTGCCAGAGGTATTGGCAGGTGAAGTCCTCCACGTACTCGATGTCCGAGTCCTCGCGCAGAAAATCGATGAGCGGGTTGGAGGCCACCTCGTCCACGTAGGGCTTGAAGAGGTTGTAGAAGTAGGCGGGGTCCCTCTCGATGGCGGGCCAGACGCTCTGCACCTTGATGACGGGCTTGGCGCTCCCCTTGCGCCTCTTGATGGCGTGGAAGGCGCGGACCTTGCGGTAGATCTCCTCCCACTTGGCGGGAAAGCGGATCTTCTCGTAGGTCTCGCCCCAGCCGTCGATCGAGAGGGTCAGCCAGTCGAGGCCGCCCTCCAGGAGTTGCTCGAAGACCTCCTCGTTCATCTTGAGGCCGTTGGAGAGGGTGGAAACCTCCTTGATGCCGGCGGCCTTGGCGTAGCGCAGCATCTCGACCATCTTCGGGTGGGCCGTGGGTTCTCCGCGAAGAGAAAGCCGGATGGAGAAGAGGCCGTGGCGGGCCGACTCATCTATGATCTTCTTGAAGAGCCCGAAGTCCATCATGGCGCGGTCGACGGACTCCTTGAACTGCTGGGTCGTCGTGTAGCACATGGGGCAGCGCATGTTGCACAGGGAGGAGAGCTCGACGTCCAGGTGCAGGGGGTAGCGCGCCACCCTGCGCCAGCGCGGATAGTTGTGCCACTGGAAGCGGTTCCAGGCGTAGGCGAGGAGATGACCCTTGCCCCTGAGGTAGTGGAACCTCAGCTGGTCCTTGTAGTTCGTCAGGAAGATCTGGTCCTTTTCTATCTTCATGGCGCCGCCCTGGCGGACCGCGCGATGGCGTGGAGGCGCCGCGTGGCCTCGACGATTTTGTCAGGGTCCCAATAGAACTCGAGGGCCACGTACTTGGGCCGCGCGATCCTCAGGACCCGCTCCACGAGGGCGTAGTCCTCCTCGGTGGGGAGGCCGTGGGTGTCGTCCGCGGCATTGGCGTGGGAGACCTGGAGCTCCTGGAGCCTCTCCAGCGGCAGCCGCCCAAGGTACTCCTCAGGGGACATCGCGGTCTGGTGGCAGGTCACGTTCATGTGGCCGATGTCGAGGGTGAGGCCCGCGTCCCATTCCTCCAGGGCCCGGCGGATGAAGTCGGGGTCGCAGACATGCTCGTAGGCCCCGCCCGGGTGATAGTCGAGGTTCTCGAGGCAGACCAGGCCTTGGAAGCGCTCGCGCAGCCAAGCGATCTTCGCCTTTCCGATCCGGAGGATATCCTCCGGGGAGAGGACCGGGCTCTCAGGGAGGTAGAACTCCTCCATCCTCACGCGCTCGCAGCTCGGGCCCAAGTCGAAGGAAAGGAGCCGCACCCCTAGGCGGAGCAGGCCCTCGAAGACCTCGGGGGTCCCCTGGCGCTCGAAGGAGTCGTCTATGAAGCCGTTCCAATGCGCCGTGAGATCGCCTTCGGCCTGGGGCACGCGCTCAAGGCTGCGCAGGGTGAAGGCCCCGACCACCCCACGCAGGCGGGGCCGGGTACGGGGCAGGAAGACAGTCCTCGGGCTTCGGCCTCGGAATGACAGTTGTCCCGGCGGCGGGCCTGTCCCGAGCGGAGTCGAGAGGTGCCACGGGGCTCGGCGGGGCACGGTGTAGGCTTGTCATTCCGAGCCCTGGATTGCGTGGCGGTCCCTCGACTGTGGCTCGGGACGGTGAGCGAGAGTCGAACCGCGAG
>CAYLZQ010000420.1:0-2554 GCA_964388045.1 uncultured Elusimicrobia bacterium
CGTATTCGAGAGCCACAAGGCGGTTGAAGGGCATGCCGTAGGCGCGGTAGAGGGCTTGGGTCGCGTCTTGACCCTCGCGCAGGTGCTCCGAGAACTTGTAGAAGCTCGCCTTGTACCGGGAGCGGATCAGGAAGCGCACCAGGCTGTAGGCCTGGGCGTACCAGAGCCTGACCTTCTCATCGGAGGCCTCGGCCGTCGTGGTCACGCTCATGAGCTCCGCGAGGGTGTAGCCTCCGCCTCTCTCGAGAATCTCCATGTTCTCCCTGAGCCACGCCGGGGCGGAGAGGCCCCTCTCCATCTGGACGAGGGTGGCCATGCCCTCGCTGAGCCAGAGGGGGTTGGGCCTGCCTCCCAGGAAGAAGCCGTCGTAGTAAATGTGGCAGAGCTCGTGGGCCAGGATCCCGGGCAGCTCCTCGCTTTCGTAGGCGTAGACCCTGCGCCTGGGGACCGAGCTGGCCCCGCCCGACCAGGCGGGCCTGCCGGTGACCCGGCGGTAGGTCTCCTGGTTCTTGAAGAGGAAGACCGAAACCTTCTCCGCGCTGGCCCACGGCGAGAAGGCGGCCAGGTCGAGCATCAGGTTGCCGTGGAGGTTTTCCAGGAGGCCCAGGAGCTTCGCGCTCGCCTCCTCTGCCTCGGAGTAGACGCTGAAGTGCCTGGTCTCGGTCTTGAAGAAGCCGGAGGGGATCTCCGGCTCCGGGTGCCGGGGCGCGACTTCCCTGCGCATCGGCAGCCTGGCCTTGGGGAGAGCGGCCCTGGGGGCGGGCAGGGGCTTGACGAAGGCGAGGGAGGAGGGGCGCCGGGCCCCCTCGAGGGAGCCGTCCAGGGGGGCCGTTGCCGCCTGGGGCCTGAGGCCCGATGGGGGAGGGACGGCCGGCAGGGAAGGCGCCCCCCAGGGCTCTTCCTCGGGCCGGGGCAGGGGGAGGCCCTTGAAGGGATTCTCCACGTACTGCATCTGCCTTTCGGCTTGCTCCTCCTCTCCCAGGAACTGATAGACCATGATCCCCCAGAGGCTGAGTATCAGAAGCCAGATGAGGACCCGAAGGCGGAGGATTATGTCCATTTGCCAAAGAGGGCCAGGCACCTCTCCCGCTTCTCAAGGGGGAGGCGATAGGGTACCGACTCGAGGAGCCTGGCGGAGAATCGCTCCAGGGCCCTTTTGAGGGCCGGCTCCCGGGGATCGGGCGGCGCGGACTGGTAAGCCGCAAAGAGGCCCTCCGGGGAGAGGAGCGGAAGGCCGATGCGGAGGGCCTCGGGGAGCGGGGCCAGGGCCCTCTCGACGACGGCGTCAAAACCGGCCTCCCGAGGCCCGAGGGGATCTCTCCCCGCGCTTTTGCGCAGGAGGCGCAGGCCACCCAGCCCCAGGCGCGCGGCCGCCAGGTTCAGGAAGGCGTAACGGCGCTGGGCGGGCTCCATCAGCGTGACTTGGGCCTCGGGCCAGGCGATCTTGATCGCGATCCCGATGAACCCTGCTCCGGCGCCCAGGTCGAGGATCCTGGGGGCCCCCGGGAGCCTCGACCTCAGGACGGGGACGGCGGCCAAGCCGTCGGCGACGTGCCTGAGGAGGATATGCCGCGGATCGCTTTGGGCGGTGAGGTTGACCTTGCTGTTGTAGGCAAGGAGTTCCTCGATATAACGGCCCAACAACAGGTGCTGGGCTTCGCTCAGCGCGGCCCCCAGGGCGGGGAAGGCCTCATCCATCCACGAGGGCTTCGAGGGCTTCAAGGCTCTCACCCGTCTTGCGGCTCCTGCGGCTCTTTTCCGAGTAGACCCAGAGAATCTGCAGGTCAGCCGGGGTGATCCCCGGGATGCGGGCGGCCTGGCCCAGGGTGCTGGGCCTGACCCGAGCCAGCTTCTGGCGGGCCTCGGCGGCCAGGGAGGGCAACTGCTCCCAGGAGAGCCCAGGGGGGATCGGCACGTGCTCCCAGCGGCGCATCCGCTCGGCCTCCTGGCGCTCGCGAGCCAGGTAAGGGGCGTAGGACCTCTGGATCTCCCGCTCCCAAAGCGCCCGGGCCATGGACCAGGGCCTGAGTTCATCGTCCGGATAGGCGGAGCCCTCGACCGCCTCCCGGTATCGGCAAAAGCGCGCGAAGGCCTCCTCGGGGATGAGGCCCAGGGCATGGCCCGTCTCCATGAGCCGCAGGTCCGCGTTGTCCGCCCTGAGGGTGAGCCTGTACTCGGCGCGCGCGGTGAACATCCGGTAGGGCTCGTCGACGCCCTTGGTCACCAGGTCGTCCACGAGGACCCCCAGGTAGGCCTGGTCCCTGCCCAGGATCAGGGGGGCTCGCCCCAGGACCTTGAGGGCGGCGTTGGCCCCGGCCAAAAACCCCTGGGCCGCCGCTTCCTCGTAGCCGGTGGTACCGTTGATCTGGCCCGCGAGGAAGAGGCCCGCCACTGGCTTGCTTTCTAGGGTCGGCCCCAGTTGGGTGGGCGGGCAGTAGTCATATTCGATCGCGTAGCCGTAGCGCAGGACCTGGGCCTTCTCCAGGCCCCGCACGCTGCGGGCCATCCGGAGCTGGACGTCCTCGGGCAGGCTCGTCGAGAGGCCGTTGACGTA
>CAYLZQ010000421.1:0-2552 GCA_964388045.1 uncultured Elusimicrobia bacterium
CCTCGGGGGCCTCGGCCCCCGCGGCGCGCAGGGAGGCCTCGGCCTCCTCAAGGCGGCCCTGGCGGAAGGGCTCGTAGACGGACTCAAGCCCTCCCCGGAGCTCGGCCGAGGCCAGAGCCCCCAGGGCGGCGGAGGCCGCAGCGGCCAGTATCCAGCTCCTGCTTCTCATGGCCTTCCCTTTGGGAGAACCCTTGAGGGAGGGACATCCTCCGGTATATCCTCCTCCTCTGCCGGCGCGGGTCTAGGAGTCTCCTTGGGGCGCTGGAGGGCCAGTTCCACTTCGTTTAAGGCCCTTAGGGCCTGCCGGCGGAACTGGGGCGAGTTGAGAGAGAGAGCCGAGCCGGCCTTGGCCCGCAGTCCTTCGACCTTCATGCCCCTGGCCTCGGCCTCCTCGAGCCTGGCCCGGAGGCGGCGGAAACGGGCCTCCACCTGCAGGGCCTGCCGGCGCTCGATCTCGGCCATGATCGCTTCCCCGCCCCTGGGGGCCTCGGCCTGCGGGGGATAGCGCCACTCGTGGTAGAGGCGCCGCGGGTATTCCTCGAAGAAGGTCCAGAGGGCGGCCAGGCCGGCCAGGGCGGCCAGAATCAGGAGGTTGCGCGCGGTCACGACCTTCAGGAGGAGTTCCATGGCGAGGGCCACTATACCACTTTAGCGAGCCCCGAGGAATATTCAGGGCTTGAGGAGCTCGTCGAGCAGCTTCTCGTCAGCGGCCTTGCCTCGGCCAGCCTCCCCCTTGGGAGGCGAGGGAGGCTCTGGCTGGCTTTCGGGGGAGGTCGCCCCCTGGGGCTCCCTCTCGGGCTCCTGGGGAGGGAGGAGCTCGTCCAGGGGCTCGCGTCCGGCCCTGGGAGTCTCCTCCCCGGGCTTGAGAAGCTCCTCAAGAGCGGGAGCCTGGGCTGCGGCGGCCTTCCTCTGGCGCGCCCCTTTCTTCTTGGGCGCGGCGGTAGGGACCTCCGTCTTGCCCAGGAGGAGCTCCCTGGCCGCCTCGTTTCGCGCCAGGACCTTCATCTCGCCCAGATCGGCCTCGAACTGGTAGGTTTTCTGGGTTCCGCGGCCGTCAGGAACGGCCTTGTAGAAGTTGACCTGGTAGATCTCGTCCTTGACTTTCTCGCACATCCAGGGGCTCAAGGCCCCCTGCGGCAAGGCCTCGCCCTCCAGGACCTGGGCGACCGTCTTCATCCCCAGGGCCGTGGGCCAGGATTTGACCAAGCTGACGGCGGACTCCTTGAGCTGCTCGGCCTGGGCCTCGGGGGATGGCGGGGCCACCGGGGCCGCCGGGGGAGGAGGGGGCGGCAAGGGGGAGGTCTCAGCCTCCTGGGGAAGGGGGAGGCTCTCCTTCTTGGGAGGCGCCAGCCAGGACTTCAAGGCAAGGGCCCCGGCCAGGAGCGCCAAGGCCGTCCCTGCCAATAGCAGGGGTTTCTTGCGGCTCCGAGGAGCAGGGGCCGCCTCCTCGACCAAGGGGGGAGCCGTCGGGATCGTTTCCACGACCTGGAAGCTTGAAGGCGGGGCGGGCTGAGCCTCAGGAAAGGCGCCCGGGAGAGTCTCCGGAGGGGCTGGTTCCGAGACCAGGGGCTCAGGCTCCTCCCGGGGCATGGCCTCCAGGGGCTGCGCAAAAGACGGCGAGACCGCCTCGGGAGCTTCCGTGGGAGCCGGTGACGGAGCCGGCTCCTCGGCTAGGGGCGCCTGGGGGGACTTGAGCCCGGATATTTCCTGGGCCAGGGCCTCGATCGTCTCCCCCTGCCGCCTGAGGGTTGCCTCGATCTCCCGCTCCGCGGCCACCGCTCGGTCGAGCCCCTCGCGCAGGCTCAGGAGGGAGGAGAGCCTAGCCTCCAGGTCTCCCACCTTGGAGGCCAGCTCCCGGGCCAAGAGGGTCTTCTCCTCAAGCTCCCTGCGAAGCCCCGAGATATCGCTCTCCTTGAGGCCCAGGGCCTCCTGCATCTGAGCCAGGGAGGCTTCCAGGGCCTGTACTTTCTCCTGGAGGCTCTCCAGAGCTTCGAGCTCCTTGAGGCCCTCAGGGGCCTGGGTGGCTGTGGCCAGGGGACGGAGGGAGGAAAGAAGCTCGGGGACCATGCCCGCCCTCTGCCAATCCCCCATCTTGGTCCCTTTGCGTCCTTCGGGGCAGACCAGGGTTTCCGGCGAGTATCCTGGGAGCTGGGCCAGGTCCTCGGATGCGTAGGGGCCGATGACCTGGTTACTCTGGAAGATCCAGTATTTCATAGTCGCCCAAGACGAAGTCGAGGGCCGCGAGCAGTCCGGCCGTCCTGTTTATTAGGGTCATGCGGCTTCTGACAGGAGTATAACAGCCCCCGGGAGGAAATCAATGGCCAATTTGTTACGGCGGTTTGTAGACCGAAAGGCGGTTTGCTATCATATCAGCCATGGACGAGTAGCTCAAATGGTTAGAGCAGACGCCTCTTAAGCGTAAGGTTGAGGGTTCGATTCCCTCCTCGTCCAAACAGGATCCCCTCGCCTCCGGGCAGGGGATCCCGTTTTTCAGCCCGCCCCGGAAAATGTTAGACTGGCATTCGAGGGCACGTGGCGCCCAACTCAACTCC
>CAYLZQ010000422.1:0-2548 GCA_964388045.1 uncultured Elusimicrobia bacterium
GCCCTGCTATACACCGCAGCGTCGGGACCGCTGCCACAGTGGGTAAACAGCGCCAGGCCCGAGACGATCAGGCGCAGCCTGAGCTCCGAGAGGTGCTCAAGCAGGGGCATGGGGGGATCCTCAAGGGAAGGCCTCTCCAGGACCGTGCTCACTCCAAGGTCTCCTCCTTGCCGGGGAACCAGGGAAGCCTCACCACCTCCACCCCAAGCTCACGCACGGCCCGCGCTGTCTCCTCGTCGGGAAGCCTCTGGTCATAGCCCAGGGCCAGGATGCCGGGCTTCTCCCGGCGGAGGGACTCAGCGAAGCTCTCCGGATCTCCCACGATCACCCTGTCCGCGACTCCCATGGCCCTCAAGCGCTTGGAGCGCACTGACGCGGGGACGGCGTTGGGCTTGCGGTTGTGGGCGTCGTTTGATAGGACCACGACCAGGCTGTCGCCAAGGGCGCGCGCGGCCTGGAGCATTTTGAGATGGGCCTTGTGGATCCGGTTGAAGCAGCCTGCGGCGAAAACCTTCACGGGCCTGTGGGGGACCGACCTGCTCGCGCTCTCAGGGTTTGGCAGCGGCCTCGTCCTTCTTGGGCTCCTCTTCCAGGCCCTCCCTGAGGCCCTTCTTGAACATGTTGACAGCCCTGCCGCACTGGCGGGCGAACTCCGGGATCTTGTGGGGCCCGAAGATGACCAAGCCCACGATCAGGATGAGTATCAGCTCGCCGTAACCTATGTTGCCCATGTTTCTCTCCTCGTAAACCAGCGTCTATTTTAGCATTTTTTTGTAGAATGGGCCGGTGGAAGAGGCTCGGCCCCCGCAACGGAACAGCAGCCCCTGCTCCTGGGGAGCGGCGGCCTTCCTCGTGCTTCTCGCCGCCTGCCAGAAGCCGGAAGGCGCCTCGCGCGGGGAGGCTTTTTTCAAATCCCTCAACTGCCAGGCCTGCCACCGGATCGGGAAGGAAGGCAGCTCAGGCGGCACGGACCTTTCCTTCGCTGGCTTCGCCAGGAGCAAGGAATGGCTGGAGCTCTGGCTCAGGGACCCCCAGGCCTGGAAGAAGGATGCCCTAATGCCTAACTTCCGCCTCTCTCCAGGCTCCCGCCAGGCCCTGGTGGAATACCTGGCGACATTGAAGGGCCATGCCTATCGCAAAGGCCGCGCTCCCTGGGATGAGCCCAGGCTCAGTTCGGACCCAGTGCGGCGGGGGCTGGTGATCTACCAGCGCGCTGGCTGCTCAGGCTGCCACGGAAGGGCCGGCAAGGGAGGATATCCCAACAACAACGTGCCCGGCAGCCTCATTGCGGCCCTGGACCGGGTGGCTGAAGGCTACACCAAGCCCGAGCTCAAGGAGCGCATCCGCAAAGGCGTCAAGCCCCAGAAACAGGACCCCTCCGGACCCGAGCCCATGCTCTCCATGCCCGCCTGGGGGGAGGTGCTCAAGGAGGACGAGCTGGACTCCCTGGTGGAATACCTTTTTTCCCTGAAGGCGGCTCTCCCAGAGAAAGAGAAGTGGTGAGACGCAAATACCTCCTGCTTCTTTTCCTCTCCAGCGCCTCCCCCCTCCGAGCCAGCCACCCCACCCCGACTGACGGCAAGGTCCAGACCCATTGGTTCTTCGAGCAGAAAGGCAGACGCTTTCGGCACCAGGGCTCGGCTGATCTCCTATCCTGGCGCCTGGGCGGGGAATACGAGTTCGCCTCAGGCCCTGGCTTGGGAATCTCGCTTGCCGGGCAACGCGCCCAGGCCGGAGGCGGTTCCCAGGCGAGTCTTGGGGACACTAGCCTCCATCTCAAGCTCCCCCTCCCGGACTGGGAAAGGGAGGACCTGACCGTGGATTCGGTCCTGGGCCTTGGCCTAGGCCTTCCCACGGGAGACGAGGCCAGAGGCCTGGGAAGCGGGCATCCTGAACTTACCCCCTTCGCCTCCCTCGCGCTCGAGAAGGAAGCATTTCGGCTGCATGGGGGGATCTCAGGACTTTTCTCCCTGGACGGCTCCGAGCATTCGGAGGATGAGAACCTTGCGGACCCCCACGCGGACAGGGAGCTGAGGGCCCGCCTCGCCCTAGGCTTCGGGGGAAAGTCCGGATATCTGGACGCGGGCCTTGCCGCGGCCCTGCCCCTTTCCGGCCATCACAAGGGAGACTTGTTTCTGACCGCCAGGCCTGAGCTCGCCCGGGCCCTGGGACGGGGGTGGGTGGCAGCCCTCTTCGGGGAGCTTCCCCTCTCCTCCTTGAGGCGCTTCGAGTACGAGGCGGGCCTGCAGTTTCGCAAAAGGTTCGGCCGGCCCGAGAAAGGGCCAAACCCCTGAGTTTCCGTGGGTCGGGAAAAGAGCTTGGAGCTTCTGAAATTTGACATAAATTAAGGCCTTATTCTATACTCGAGTATACGCGGCAAAAAATTCGCAACGCGATTTCTTGCCGCGCCGACCTTAACGGCCTTCATACGTCCGTGCGCTTTGCGCACGGACGTATGAGGAATGCCTGCCCTCTCCCCCTCGAGGGGGAGAAGGCAAGGGAGTAGGGGGGATATCGTGGTCAATCATTGGCCGCCTCCCGCACTGTT
>CAYLZQ010000423.1:0-2543 GCA_964388045.1 uncultured Elusimicrobia bacterium
CTACTGGACCTGGATGTGGGGCGCCTGGCTGGGTCTGATGGCGATCGCGTGGGCGGAGCCGTGGAGCGCGATGGCCTTCGCGGCGCTCGTTTCGAAGGGCGCGCCTTCGTGGCTCGTCGAGTACGTCGGCGTGCCGCTCGTCATGGCCCTGCGCGCGGTCCTCCTGGTCGAGTCCTTCGGCTACGCCTACCACCGCTTCTTCCAGCACGTGGGCTACTTCACGCGTCGCTCCCAGGTTTTCCGCAGAAACCAGAGGTACCACTGGATCCACCACATGATCATCTACCCGGTCGGGAGATACGTCCGGGAGATGCCCTTCGTGCCCTCCGAGCCCGGGATAGCCTGGAGTTGGGTTGTGCCCGCGGTCCTCACGATCGCCCTGGCCTTCTGGAGCATGGGCGCGGGCCTTGGGACCTGGGTCTTCGTGATCGCGATCGCGGCCTACGCCAAGCTTGTGGTGGACAAGGTCCACTCGCGCTTCCACGAGGCGAGTCACCCCTGGCAGGGCAGCCCTTACTTCCAATGGCTGGAAAAGATACACCTCCTTCACCATTGGGACCACCGCACCAACTTCACGATCGTCCATCCCCTGATGGACGTGCTCTTCGGGACCTACCTCTCCCCGCGCAGGCACCGCAGGGAGCTTAAGGTCGCTCTTGCGGACCGGGAGCTGACGGTCTCGGACCTCATCAACTGGCGCTACCTCCTGACCGAGGCCACCCCGGCCGAGTACGCGGCCTTCATCTGCGCGGCCAGGCAGCACCCCAGGTCCCTCAGGAAGGTGGGGCACCTGATGGAGGTCCTCCGCCACAGGATCAATGGCTTTCCCGAGGATGAGGAGGCCAGGGACCTGAGGGAGAAGGCCGCGCGCCTGGTGGACCTCCTCCGGAGTTAGCAGGACCCTGCTGGAGGGCGCCTCGACGCCCAAAATCCGGGGATTTATTCTCGCGTCAGCCCTTACTTTTCCCCGGGGTCCGCTTTCTCCAGGCGCAGGCTGTCGCGCACCTCTCCCCTTTCGTCCACGAACTCAAGAAGGAGGCTGGCCCGGTCCGCCTCTCCCCTGAGGAAGCCGTGGAGGGAGAGCCTCTTTTCGAGCCACTCCGGCTGGGCCCCTCCCCAGTGCAGGGGGGCTCCCCCGGTCCCCACGATCAGGTGCGCGATCCCGCCCATGGGCTTGGAGCGCAGGTATTCGTGGTCGTGGCCTGCCAGGACCACGTCCACGCCTTGCCTCTGGAGGAGGTCCTCCAGGGAGGCCCTCAGCGAGGCGTTGTCCCCGTGGTCGTGGATGGAGTAGAGGGGAACGTGCATGAACACGATCTTCCAGGGGGCCTTCGCGGCCTTGAGGTCCTCCTCCAGCCACCTCCGCTGCGCGCTCTCCCGGCCGATGGGGGCCGCGGCCGAGATCTCGTAGGCCTCGTTGGTGTCCAGGGCCACGAAGTGGACCGGCCCCGCGTCGAAGGAGTAAAAGGGGGGCTTGCGGAAGACGCGCTGGTAGGCTTCCTCGAAGCGCCGCCTTCCCCGGGCGAGGTCCTTGAAGCCGTAGTCGTGGTTCCCGACGGCGGGATAGAAGGGGAGCCGGGAGAGCAGGCGCGCGTAGGGCCTGAAGTACTTCTCGTCGTAGTCCTTGTCCGCGCCCTTGTGGTAGACGATGTCCCCCAGGAGAAGCGCCAGGTGGGGGTCGCTTCGCTCAAGGACCTCGGCCACTCGCCTCTGGGCCGAGTTCCCCCAGCCCGAGTCGCCGAAGGCGGCGAAGCGCAGGGCCTGGTCCGGGGCGGGGAGGGCGCGGCCGGTCCAGGCCTTAGTCGAGCCAGGGAGCGAGTAGCTGAAGGTCGCGCCCGGCAAGAGGCCGGTCAGGCTGAGGCAGGAGTCCAGCCCTTCCAGGCGCCAGCAGGCCTGGGCCGCGATTGAGGAGGCTGAGACGAGGTAGGGCCCGCGGAGGTCCTGTCCCAGGGCCGGCAGGGCCAGGGCCAGCAGGGCGGCGAGGGCCTTCACTCCGCTATTGTAGCGCCTGGGAAGGGGCAAGTCTACCTGGAGGGAGCCGGGACCAGCTTGAGGAGCCGGCCGCCATGATCAGCCACGTAGAGCTCGAGGTCCTCGTCCTCCCCGAAGGAGCTGATGGGCCTGCCGGAGTCGTTGAGGAGGCGCAGGGCCTTGACCCTCCGTGAGCCTGGGTCGTAGCGCAGGCCCCAGATGCGGCCGCTGCCGTAGTCCCCGAAGACGTAGGCTCCGCAGAGATCCGGGATCCGGCCGCCGCGGTAGACGAAGCCTCCCGTCACGCTGATGCCCTCCTTGCGGCCGTAGTCATGGATAGGGGGCTTAAGCCCCTTTGGGGAGCAGCGGGGGTTCACCCCCGGGGTGCAGCGGGAGCCCTCCATGATCCTCCAGCCGTAGTTCCCGCCCTTCTCGATCACGTTGATCTCCTCCCTGTCGTCCTGGCCCACGTCCCCGGCGTAGAGCAGCCCGGTCACCGGGTCGAAGGAGAAGCGCCAGGGGTTGCGCAGGCCCCAGGCGTAGATTTCAGGCAGCCCCCCGCCTGCGGCGAA
>CAYLZQ010000424.1:0-2542 GCA_964388045.1 uncultured Elusimicrobia bacterium
CCATTGCATCCCCGGGATCTGGATGCACGGCTGGGGCATCGAGATCAGCGAGTGAGAGGGCCTATGGGGAAGAGACTAGTCACGCTCACCAAAGAGGTTGACGCGAACAGGCACTACGGCCTGGAGGAGGGCGTGGCCCTCGTCAAGAAGTGCGCGACGGCCAAGTTCGACGAAACCGTGGAGCTCCACGCCCGCCTGGGGGTGGACCCCAAGCAGGCCGACCAGCAGGTCCGGGGGACCGTCCCCCTGCCCCACGGCCTTGGCAAGAGCAAGAGGGTCGCGGTTGTGACCCGCGGCGAGAAGCAGAAGGACGCCACCGCGGCCGGGGCGGACCTCGTGGGCGGCGACGACCTCATCGAGCAGATCGCGAAGGGGATCCTTGATTTCGAGGTCCTGGTCGCCACCCCCGACCTCATGAAGGACCTTGCCAAGCTGGGGAAGATCCTGGGCCCCAAGGGCCTCATGCCCAACCCCAAGAGCGGGACCGTCGCCATGGACGTCTCCAAGACCGTCAAGGAGCTCAAGGCCGGCCGCGTGGAGTACAAGGTGGACGACTACGGGATCGTGCATGTCCCGATCGGCAAGGCCTCCTTCGAGCCCGGCAATCTTGCGGCCAACGCCCGGGCGGTCCTGGAGGCCCTGCTCAAGGCCAAGCCCGCGGGGGCCAAGGGGACCTACCTGATGAGCGTGACCCTCTCCTCAAGCATGGGTCCCGGGATCAAGCTGGATCCCGCGCAGAAGTTCTAGCCGCTGAGAGGCTTTTCCTTGATCCGGCGGCTGTGCCGGGCCCGCAGGGTCCCGGCCTAATCTTCCTCGGACTCCTTGCCCCTGGGCGGGGAGCCGGCCGCCAGCCAGGCGAGATAAGCCTGGATGAAGGCATCGAGGTCCCCGTCCATGACGGCCTGCAGCGTTAATTTCGCAGGGCCCCTTGGTAGCCGAGGAGCTTGCCGGGATGATTTCCTCGTCGCAGTTGACTCCGCTTCTGCCTGGACAAATGCTACATTCTACCCAGCCATGAAGCCAAAAAGAGGCACTCCTGGCCCCCTCAGCTCAGAGCAGTTCTTCAACATCCTGCGGCGCCGCAACCGGCAAAACGCGGATGAGATCGACCGCAGGATCGAATCGCGGAGCCTGGAAGAGCTCACCCTCCTGATGGCCGACTCCTCGGGCTTCACGCGCAAGACGCACGAGCACGGGATCCTCCAGTTTCTGGCGGTCATGACCCAATGCTACGACCGGCTCCTTCCGATCATCGCCAGGCGCGGGGGGGTCGTCCTCTCCCACAACGCCGACAACATAGCGGCGGTCTTCGAAGCTCCCAAGCAAGCTGTCCGGGCCGCGATCGAGATGCAGCGGCGGCTCCGGCGGAGAAACGAGGGCCTCCCCGAGGCCGAACAGTTCAACATCTGCATCGGGATCCACCACGGCCTCCTGGTGCGCCTCAAGGACAACGTGTTCGGGGCCCCGGTCAACGTCGCGGCCAAGATCGGGGAGGACCTGGCCGGAAAAGACGAGATCCTGGTGACCGCGGAGGTGGCCAAGCGCATTCGCGGGCTCTTGCGCCTGGAGTACGCCAGGTCGACAGAGGTCGGCGGTCGGAGCTTCGAGCTCCACCGGGTTTTCTACTGACTGCCCCGGCCGGGCCCGCAGGGTCCCGGCCTAATCTTCCTCGGACTCTTTTCCCCTGGGCGGTGAGCCGGCCGCCAGCCAGGCGAGATAAGCCTGGATGAAGGCATCGAGGTCCCCGTCCATGACGGCTTGGACCTGGGGGGTGGAGTGGCCGGTGCGCAGGTCCTTGACCATCTGGTAGGGCATGAAGACGTAGCTCCGGATCTGGTGGCCCCAGGCGATCTCCCCCATCTCGCTGTAGTGCTTCTCCAGGGCTGAGCGCTTCTTGTCGAGCTCGAGCTCGTAGAGCTTGGCCTTGAGCATCCGCATGGCGTTCATGCGGTTTTGCATCTGGCTTCTCTCGGTCTGGCAGGCTACCACGAGCCCGCTCGGGATGTGGATGAGCCTGACCGCCGTCTCGACCTTGTTGACGTTTTGCCCCCCGTGGCCGCCAGCGCGGAAGGTCTCGAGCCTGACGTCGGCGTCCGCGACCTGGATGTCGATGGCGTCCTCGATGTCGGCCAGGACGTCCACCGAGGCGAAGGAGGTGTGCCGGCGCTTGTTGGAGTCGAAGGGGGAGATGCGCACCAGGCGGTGGACCCCGCACTCCCCCTTGAGAAAGCCGTAGGCGTACTCCCCGCGCACGAAAGCGGTGACGCTCTTGACCCCAGCCTCCTCGCCCTTGAGGATGTCCGTGACCGTGAACTCGAAGCCGCGCTGCTGGGCCCAGCGCATGTACATGCGCAGGAGCATCTCGTTCCAGTCGCAGGCCTCGGTCCCTCCCGCCCCGGCGTGGAGGCTCACGATCGCGTCCTCCGCGTCGCACTCCCCGGAGAGCTTGAGCCGCGCGTCCATCCCGAGAAGCAGCTTTTCCGTCTCCTGGAGGCTCTTCTGCACCTCCCGGAGCTCGCCCGGGTCGGCCGCCTCCTCGGCC
>CAYLZQ010000425.1:0-2527 GCA_964388045.1 uncultured Elusimicrobia bacterium
CGCTAATGCCAAGGCTTGACGGTTGCGATACTAGTGACATGCTGAATATTTCGGTGGGGTTCCCACCCGGTGGGGGCTCCCCGGCCCAGGCCTCAGACACTAGGAGCCGGAAGGGAAGCTTGAGCAGGGCCAGGAAGGTCGCAAGCCTGGCCGGCCGCGGCCTGTGGGCCATGGGAGTCCTCCAGGCCTGGGCCGAGTTCGTCAGGTCCTCGCGGATCTTCTTGAGCGACTCTCCGAAGGGGCCCGGCAGGGCCTTGTCAGCCATGGCGATCAGAGGGTCCAAGCTCCTCATCTCCCTCATCATCACGAGCACCTGAAGCGACCTTAAGAAGACCTCGGCTCGTTTCTCCGCAAGGATCTTGCCCCAGTTCTGGGCGACGGCCGAGAGCTGCTTCTGGTATTGGGGCGAGCCGGGCTCCAAGGAGCCGAAGGACCCGAAGGCCTCGGCCATCCAGCCGGTGGTGGACTGGAGGCTCTGCAAGGCCGAGGGGGCCCCTTTCCTGGGAGAGAGCAGCAGGGGCTGGACCGAGTCGGTGTAGCGCTCCGCGATCTGGGTCGGCCGCGCGGCCTCTCGGGTGCGGGCCGCGGACTTGAGCGCCTTTTCAAGGGCAGAGCGCCTTCTGGCCAGGTCCCTGGAGAGGTCCTTCCAGCGGGCGAGATCCCTGTCGCGGTTTCCCAGGGAGGCGAGGATGGCCTGGGAGCGGTTGATCACAGGGTCTACCTGGACCTCCTTGAAGTACTGGTCCCCGGTTTGGTTGAGCAGGGGGTAGAGGAACTGGGCCATCTCCATGGACTGGCCCTTGGCAGCGGCCCCGGCCCAGAGAGCCATCAGAAAGTCCGCGGTAGGCTCCTTTTGGGCCATGGACGCGATTTTTCTTTGGAGCCTGGCCAGGCTCCACTGGAGGCTCTCCCCACGGCCCTCTGCCAGCTCGGACCAGGAGCCTTCAGCCTTTCTGACGGAAAGCTTGGCCCTGAACTTCTTGATGAGCAGGTAGGGATCGAAATGGACCATGAGCCTGGCGGCGGGGGCTCCGCTCTCTTTTCCGAAGTAGTACTCCCTCAGGAAGGTCCCCTTGAAGTCCCCTCTCTCGTTCTTGGAGATCTGGGTCTGCTCGGAGAGGATCATGCCGGCCTGGCCCTGGAGCTCGGCCTCCATTTTCCTGAAGAAGGTGGCCAGCTTGGCTCCTGAATAGGCCTGCTTCTTGTAGAGGGTGTACTGGCCTTGCCAGCCGGGAGTCTCGAGGTTCACCTTGGTCTGGCTGTCCAGGACCCGCAGGGAGCCTTCCCGGTAGTTGCGCCTCGAGACCTCCAGCCTCTGGCTCACTCCCGGCTCAGGGTTGAAGGTGTTCACCACAGGCTCGGGCCAGGCAGGCTCCTGGGCCGGGGCCGCTACTGGCCAGAGAGCCAGGAACAGGAGAGCCTTAAAGCCTGAAGGCATGAAAGATGGCCAAATCCGCGAAAGAGCCATGCGCGCCTCCTCCTCCAGCGAGCTTGAAGCCCCAGCCCCTGGAATGCCCTGCCCCGATCCCGCCTGAGACCCTGCCCTCGGACTTTCCGAGCAGCCCGCCGTTGTAGAGCCGGGCCGCGCCGGTCACAAACCAGGTCAGCCCCAGGGCCTTGCCGAAACCCAGTTGGCCGCTCAAGGTCTGGGCCTTGACGTGGGTCGCGTCGTCCTGGGAGATCCCAAGGCTGATCCGCAGGGGATAATAGGTGTAAACGATCGGCCACCAGGAGAGGTTCGCCTCCATGGAATTGGCCTGGCCTCCGGCGGCGTCAGTCCCTGCCCAGGTCTCGAGGTTGAGGGTGCCTGGAAGCATGAACTGCAGGCCCGCGGCAAGCCTGGCGAAGCGCGGGCTCTTGGTGGCGGGTTCCCCGGGCTCCAGGGGGCTTCTCATGGGGTCCTGGCTGTAAACGTGGTGGCTCACGGCCCTGGCCAGCACGTTGATCTTGTCGTGGGAGCGGACGTTGAAGGCGATCCCTTGAGCGTGCTGCCCGTAGTTTTTGGCAGGCCCTCCCTCGGCAAAGAGGAGGAGGTTGAGCTTCCCCAGGGGCCTGGTCTCTGCCACGGAGCCCTTGGTGATCGCCTCGTATTCCCGGCCCTGGCCTGCAGGAGTGAAGGCGATCACAGGCGCCGTGGCTGCTGATAGAGGATGCGGTGCCAGGAGAAGCAGGCCCAGGGTCAAAAGGGCGTTCAGAATCACCCAGTGATTATATGAGAATCATTTTGCCAATTACAATCCAATTCGACAAGCGAAGCATTGCGAATTCAGCCATCATCTGTTAAACTAAGGTTACCAATGAAACTCAGGGTCATCATAGAGAAAGATGAGACGGGCTACTACGTGGCAGAGGTGCCGGCCCTTCCTGGCTGCGTGAGTCAGGGTAAAACGCTTCAAGAGGCCCGCACCAACATCCGTGAGGCCATCGCCGGTTGGGTGGCCGTCATGAATAGAAAGGCCAAGCAGCACCATGCCCACACGACTCACGAGGTCGCCGTCTGAGTCACCTTCGGCTGTGCTCTGGGGCC
>CAYLZQ010000426.1:0-2527 GCA_964388045.1 uncultured Elusimicrobia bacterium
AGGCCCAAGTCATTCGGACTGCTGGAGAAGCAGCTTGCGCTCGCCTTGTCAGCAGCCCTCCTCGCAAGCTCGTGGGGTCCCCTCTCTTCCCGGGCTCTTGCCGAACTCGCCGTCCCGCCAGGAAGGGGGCCTCTCAAGGCCAATTTTGGTTTTGTCCCAGGGGCCCTGACCGGATTCAAAGGGTTCTTGACTTGGATGGCCACTCCGGATGGCTCCAGGCTTGTCTCTCGCTTGGATTCAAGCCTTTTGCTGCTGAGAGGGTTGGACCTTGAAAAGACCGAAGGGCTGGCCTTGGAACCCATGGCCAGGGCCCTCGCTCAAAAACATCAGACTCAAGAAGGGCTCGCTGATTTCCTGGGCCGCCTGGAGCGCATCGCCGAACTGGAAGGAGACGAGCAGGAGTCATTGCTTGAGGAGCTGTCGCAGGCTCGCAGGAAGGGGGCTGCCGAGGCGCGCTTGCTCCTGTCCGATTTCCGCGATGCGATGGAGAAAGGGCGGATGGACATGGAGCAGGCGACGAGCCTTCTATCCCGGACTCGCGGATTCGGGATGTATGGAGACGATGCCGACGAGGAGCTCCGGAAAATCGCGAGAAGGGTTTCTGAACACAGGGTGGGAAGGGTCAAGGCATTGGCCCAGGAGATCTATCGCGGGCATCTGGGGGGATCCGCGGTCCATGAGGCCGCCGGGGACGGCGGCAGCGGGCGGACTCCCGTTGAGGGGATCCAACGCCTCCAAAGCGCCGCGCTTGGTCCAGCCGCGACCACCGGCCAGGGAGTCAAGTCCCTGAGAGCAGCGGCTTTGCTGGGCGACGCCAAGGCCAGCCAGGGGCTGGGCTTGATCTTCAAGGAAGGCAAAGGCGTTGCCGTGGATTTGCCCAAGGCCTATGCCTGGCTCATCCGGGCGGCGGCCCTGGGCCTTGACTCAGCAGCTCCCCTGGCGGAGCTTATGGGAATGCTGGCCACGGAGCAGATCAAGAGGGCTGAAGAAAACGCGGCGAGGTTGATCGCGAAGCTGCTCAAGACCCGGGGCGGAGAGGGCGCCGGCAAGCAGGGCCGCAAGCCCGGGGATGAGGCTTTCGCCAGGGAGGGGGACGGGAAGAAAGTCGTCTTGGCCGCTTTGTTCATGAGCCTTTTTGCCGCCGGCATCCAGAGCGGCGATGCCGAGGTGAGAAAGCACGCCCTGCAGGCCCTGGGCGGGATCGCTCGGAATTCCGGTCCCCGCCAGGCCAAAGACCTGCTCGACGCGGCCAAAGCCGCCATCCGGGATGGCGAGCCTGACGCGCGAAGAAACGCCATCCGGGCTCTAGGAGGGATCTCGGAATCCTTGGACGCTGCCGGAGCCGGGGAGCTCCTCAAGCTGGCCAAAGACGGCCTTGGGCACGAGGAACTCGTCGTGCGCATGGACATGGCGGAGGCTTTGGGCGCCATCGCCCAGGGCCTGGGCCCGGGCCATGCCAGGGAGATCCTCGAGCTGGCTCGTGCCGGCATGAGGAGCGACGACGGGAACGTGCAAAACAACACGGCGCAGGCTCTGGGCGCCATCGCGCAGGCCTTCGGGCCGGGCCACGCCCGGGAGATCCTCGAGCTGGCTCATGCCGGCACGCGGGTCGGCGATTCTTACGCGAGAAGGCTCGTCGTGCAAGCCCTTGGGAGGGTCGCGCGGGCTTTGGGCCCCAGCCACGCCCGGGAGATCCTTGAGATCTATAAAACCGGGATTCACGACGGTGGTTATGGTCAGTACAATACTCAAGCCCTGGGCCCGATCGCGCAGGGTTTGGGCCCGGGCGCCGCCAGGGAGATTCTCGAGGTCTACGAAGCCGGCATCCAGGACAATGATCATGATGTGCGACGTTTCACCGCGGAGGCTCTGGGAGGGATCGCGCAGGGCCTGGGTCCAGGCCATGCGCGGAAGATCCTTAAGCTCTATCGCGCCGGCGTTGAGCACGGGGATTTTGATGTGGCGGGGCATACCTGGCTGGCCCTAGGCGGGATCGCCCAGGGCTTGGGCCCGGCCCACGCCACAGAGATCATCGAGCTGGCTCATGCCGGCATCCTGGAGGACTTTTTTTGGGGACAGCGCGTCGCGGAGGGCCTGGGCGGGCTGGCGCAAGGCCTGGGCCCGGGCCAGGCTCGAAAGATCCTCAGGCTGGCCAAGGCCTGCATGCGGCACAAGGAGCCCGGGATGCGCGCGCATGCCGCCAATGCCCTGGGCGCCGTAGCGCAGGGTCTGGGCCCGGGCTTTTCCAGGGAAATCGTCAAGCTGGCCCAGGCAGGCCTTCGGGACAAGGATGTCCAGGTGCGAAGGCAGACGGCTCAGGCGATCAGCGCGATCGCGCAGGGCCTGGGGGATGCCAGGGAGATCCTCCAGCTCTACCATGCCGGCCTCCGGGACTCTGATGATGAGACGGTCATGCACGCCGGGCAGGCTCTCGGCGCGATCGCGCAAGCCCTGGGCCCGGGCCATGCCAAGGAGATCCTTAAGGCCTATCAAGCCGGCATCGAGCACGACGAGGGTTTCGTGCGGT
>CAYLZQ010000427.1:0-2521 GCA_964388045.1 uncultured Elusimicrobia bacterium
GAGCTTCTGGGCGAGCAGGCGGGCGAGTATGTCGCTCGCGCCCCCGGGCGACGAAGGGTCGAGCGCAAAGCTCCCCGGCGCGGGGGGCGCTCGCTCTTCTTGATCGACATAGCCCTGCCCCGGGACGTGGAGGAGTCTGTCCACGGCCTGGAGCGCGTCTACCTCTACCGCCTGGCGGACCTCCAGGCGATCGTCGCCCGGAATCTCGAGGGGAGGGCCGGGGAAGTGGAGCGGGCCAGGACCCTGGCCCGTGATAAGGCCGAGGAGTTCTGCGCCTGGGAGGGCTCCCTGGAGGGGGATTGCGAGATGAGCTTCAAGCACTCCTGCCGCCCCGTCCTGGTTTCGCGCGGGGCAGAGGAGGCCCTGGGATGAGCCCGGTACACGAGGCAAGGAATTCGCAACGCGATTGCTTGCCGCGCATACTGGCTTTCTGCCTGCTTTTCGCTTTGCTGGGGGTGGCGGCGGCGCATGAAGGGAGCTACGGGATCCTGCTTCTGGCCCATGGGGGGGACCCCTCCTGGAACAGGGAGATCATGAAGATCCGCTCCGCGCTGGAGGCCGAGACCCCCGCCGAGGCGGCCTTCGGGATGGCCGACGCCCGGGAGATCCAGGCTGCGGTCAAGCGCCTGGAGGCCAGGCGCGTCTCCAAGATCGTGGCCGTGCCCCTCTTCGTGAACTCACGCTCAGAGGTCATGGACCAGACCCGCTATGTCCTGGGGCTCTCACTGAAACCCTCCGAAATCCTCAGGGACGCCCTCTCAGGCCTCTCCCATCAGGACGCCTGCCAGCCCCAGGCCTGCGGGGCGCACCACCATTCCTTCTCCCTGGAGCGAGTCAGGTCTTCCCTTCCCTTGGTTCTCACCCCGGCTCTCGACGGCCATCCCTTGGTGGCCGAGATTCTCCTGGAGAGGGCCAGGGCCTTGAGCCGCGAGCCCGGCCGGGAGACCGTGATCCTGGTCGGCCACGGGCCGGTGGATGAGGAGGCCAACAGGGAGTGGCTCACAACGATGAAAAGCCTGGCCGGAGTGGTCCGCGCCAGGGGGGGGTTCGGGGCCGTGCTTGCGGCCACGATCCGCGACGATTCCCCTCAGGAGGTCAAGGCCGCGGCGGCCCAGGCCCTGCGTCGGATGGTCCGCGAAGGGGTCGGGAGGGTCCTGGTGGTGCCGCACCTCATCGCGCGGGGGGGCATCGAGCGGCACATCCTCGCGATCCTCGAGGGGCTGACTTATTCCTGGGACGGCAGGACCCTCTGCCCGCATCCCAACATGGCCCTCTGGGCCGCGCAGGCCGCGGCTGAGGGCGCTCGCCGGGAAGACATGAAGCGCTTTTAGGCGCTATTTAAGGAGGCCCCCGCAACATGGCGGGGGTTTTCGGGGGTGAAGGGGTCGTTGTTTATCAGGAGGCTGGACATGAAAACATGGCTGGCGGTCATGGCAGGACTAGCGCTGGGAGCGGCCTCGGCAGGCGCCGAGAGGGGAGCGGCCCTGATCAAGGGGACCTCCGAGGGCTCGGGGATCTCCGGGACCGTGAGCTTCGAGGACACCAAGAAGGGGCTCAAGATCGCAGCACGGCTCTCCGGGGTCCCGGCCGGCGAGCACGGCTTCCACGTCCATGAGTTCGGGAGCTGCGAGGATGGGGGCAAGGCCGCAGGCAGCCATTACAATCCCTTGAGCTCCATTCACGGGCACGCGGTCAAGGACGGCCTCAAGAAGGCCCATGCCGGGGACCTGGGCAACATCGCCGTGGGGGCCGACGGCAAGGCCTTCCTGGATATGGTCCTGCCCAAGGTGAGTCTTACGGGGGGCAGGCACAGCGTGGCCGGCCGCGCCGTGATCCTCCACGAGAAGGCGGACGACTTCGGCCAGCCGGTGGGCAACGCGGGAGGGCGCATCGCCTGCGGGGTGGTCGTGATCGTCCCTCAATGAGCGAAGTTCATCGAGGGACCGTATCTACTCAGGTCCCCCCTTCCCCCTGCTACGCGCCTGCGGCGCATGTCCCCCTCAACGGCTATTCACCTCCCCGTGGGGGAGGTGAGTAGATACGAGGGGCCGCCGTTTTCGTGTTTTGCCGTTGTCGTCGTCGTTTGACACCCACTGCTGATCTTTGTTATCTTCTCCACGTCCTTTCATGACCAACGCGACGCCCTCTGGCCCAACCCCCCAGATTCCCGCCTCCTCCCCGGCCTCCGCGCAGGTCCCAGCAGCCCCCAAGGCCCCGGCGGCCAAGGCTCCCGAGGTCACGCGTCGGGACTTTTTGTGGCTGGGCTGGAGCGCCCTGGCCGGCTTCATCGGAGCCTTCTCCGCGGCCTCCGCGCGCTTCTTCTTTCCCAACGTCATCTACGAGCCTTCCCAGAAGTTCAACGCCGGGCCGGCCAAAGACTACGACGTCGCGGTTTCCACCAAGTGGCTCAACGAGCAGAGGGTCTGGATCATCCGCAACGAGCGCGGTTTCTACGCCGTCTGGGCCCGCTGCACCCACCTCGGCTGCACCCCGAACTGGTTCGACGACCAGAAGCGCTTCC
>CAYLZQ010000428.1:0-1504 GCA_964388045.1 uncultured Elusimicrobia bacterium
TCCCAGCCCCTCCACAGGAAATGGGCGCAAGCCTATATGGACCGGGTCATCAAGGAGGACCTTGGCCCTCTGACCCGGATCACCGAGCAGGAGTATCTCTTGGACCTCTACCGGCTCTTGCCCGAATCGGTCGGCAGCCCCCTCTCCGCTCCCTCCCTGGCGTCGCACCTTGAGGTCAGCGTCCCGACCGTGAAGGGCTACCTAAGGCGTCTCGCCGACTTTCATCTCGTCTTCAAGCTGTCGCCCTATGCCAAGAACGTGAAGAGGGCCCTGCTCAAGGCAGCCAAGGTCTATCTCTACGATTGGACGAGGATGGTCGAGGAGGCCAAGCGGTTCGAGGACTTCGTCGCCTGCGAGCTCAACGCCTTGCTGCAATGCTGGTCCGATGCCTCCGGGGAGACGCTCTCGCTCTCCTATGTCCGCACCAGGGACCAGCATTGAGGGGCTCCAGGGGGCGGGAGATCAAAAAGCCAGAAGGAAGTCCATCAGGGGGACGAATAGAATCCTGCGGTCTTGATCTGCGTCGAAGGTCTCCCGCGTCACCATGATTCCCACGTTGGACTTGTATTCCTTCATGAAGTTGGCTAGGGGAACTGAGTCCTCCGCATCAATACGCCGCCTGAACTTGACCTCCACGGGTATGACGCTCCCGTCCAAGGCCTCTACGATGAAGTCTATTTCCTCAAAGCCCAGGCGCCTCCGTCTCGGGTCTTTGAGTTGCCGGGAAAAGTGGATTTGGTTTCCCGGCCCGCGCAGGACCGTCTGAACCAAGGTCTCGATCAGGGGCCCCACCACATCGGGCGGAGATTCCCAAAGGGAGGGGGCGCCACGGAATATGGCGTTACGTACGCCCAGATCGGTCAGGGTATACTTGACCGGAATCTTTGCGGAGGCCTTGCGGCTCAACGGATAGCGCCGGAATTCCCGGATCAAAATGGCGTCGCATAGATAATGGAGGTAGCGGCCCACGGTGGGCTGGTTGGTGGAATAGCCCGTGGCGTTGGCATCATCAGCCAGCCTTTTTTGCGCGATTTCTTGGCCGGTCCTCCGGGCTACTTCCATGTAGATATGCCGAAGCAGGCGAGGCTGATCTATGGGGAAAATATCCGGTATATCAACGCCCAGGACGCGCTCAAAGACCGTTTCCATCAAGTAGTCGGCCCAGCGGTCCTCCTCCACCGCTCCCGTGTGCAGGTCGGGATAGCCTCCTCGGTTGTAATAACGATCCAGATGCCGTCTCCATGAGTGGCGACGCTGGGGAGGCTGGCGAAACAGAGATTCGAAGTGCTCCTGGGCGCGCGCGCCGAGTCGGAATAGAGCGTGCAAACTGAGAGCTGGAGGTATTCCGGCGGCTTCGCTCGTGAGCTCCAGCACCTCACGAAAGAGAAAGGGAGGGATTTCGGTGGTCAAGGCTCTGCCGGCCAGGCTTTCGCGCTGCCCGCGGGCCACCAGGACGCTCGATGAGCCGGTCAGGGCCATGCGGGGGCGGTAGGTGTCATAGACG
>CAYLZQ010000428.1:1514-2521 GCA_964388045.1 uncultured Elusimicrobia bacterium
CGTGCTTGACCTGCTCGTCCCAGCGCGAGAGTTTGTGGATTTCATCGAGCAGCAGGGTGGGCGGCGGCGGCTCGTTGAGCGGGGCCTTCCTGACTTCCTGCTGGTACCATCTGAGGAGGGGGAGGAGACTTCCCTGCTCGCGTAGGATATCGAGATCGAAGCGGAACAGGAAAATATCTTGGGGGCGCTCTCCCTGGGCCAGCAGGCGGCGGACGAGCTGAAGTATGACCGTCGACTTTCCGACCTGGCGGGGGCCCCTGAGGACTTGCGCCTTGGCTTGCGGCCGCGTGAACGCGTCAAAGAGGGCTTGCACGTGGCGTCTCTCGTAGGCGGGGGGGGCAGGGCGCACCTGGTGGGGTGGAGCCCACCAGGGGTTGATTTCCCTCAGGACTTGCATGATTTCCGGCGCCAGTTCCCTCATAGGTAAAAGTTATATATCACATTTATAACTTTGTCAACACCAAAATTCCAGGCAATTGATCTTGGTCACCTCTCACTTTTCATGCGAGCGGCGATAAGCCATGGACGAGAAAGAAGTTCGGAAGCAAGGCGAAGGTTTTCGAGGTCTCCAAGGCCTCGGCTTTGCAAGCCAGAGACGACTTCACGGTCTACGATTTCAAGAGTGCCAGGCTTCTTTCTGACAGTCTGTAAGCACGGCTTGTCCGAATAGTCCAGCCGCCGGGCTTGGGGTTATTTCGCCGATAGCTTGGCCAGGGCCTCAAAGAGGGGGGAGAGGCCTTTTACGATCTCCAGGGCCTGCTTGGGCAAGGTGAGGTGCACCCCTTCCTCATCCTGGGTGAGGCGCATTTTGAGGCTCTCCAAAGCCCCGAGGCTTTCCAGCTTTGGCGCCCCCAGGCCGGAAAGGGCCGCTGCCACGGGCTTGAGATCAATCTCCACGCCGGGAACGCCTGATTTCCCGCCCTCCACTTTCGCCACAGAGTCGCTGCCGGCCTCCAGGCCAGGCCTGGGAAGGCCCGGCACAGACGCGGCTGAGGAAATCCTCATAG
>CAYLZQ010000429.1:0-2505 GCA_964388045.1 uncultured Elusimicrobia bacterium
CGCATGCCCGGCGTGCCGACGAACACGGTGGGTTCGTGGAAAAACCCTTTGCGACCAGCCTCGACGGAGCCGACCGGAATGCGTCTGGCCCCAGGCGCGGGAAGCTCGGCGCGGGGCAGGCCCTGGCGCGGCTCGAAGAGGAAGTGGCCCTCCGAGTAATAGGCGGTCACGGCCTCGATCTTTTGGAGGCTGTAGCCGGGGAAGTCCTCTCGGAGGGTTTTCTCCAGGCCGCCCAGGAGGTCGATGGAGACGCTCAAATCCCAGCCCCGGGCGTAGATGAGCCTCACGCGCCGCGTTTCTGCCGCGGCGGCCTGGAGGCTGGCAGTCGTCAAGAGGGCGGCCGCAAGGAGCGCGGAATTCACGCTGGGAGCCTCAGTATTATAGCACGTGCCGCCTTGGACCGAGCTGGACATGCCCGGGTGCGACTCTGGGACGCCGCGCTTTGCTCAGCCCTAGCCCATCAAGAGGTTCGTGAGGCGATAGCCGGTCCAGGAGAGGAGGTAGGCCGCCGCGAAGAAGGCCGCGAACTGCGCCGCGGGCCAGCCCCAGCCCCCGGTCTCCCGGCGCACGATCGCGAGCGTGGAGAGGCACTGAAGGGCGAGCGCGAAGAAAAGAAGCAGGCTCACCGCGGTGGCCAGGGTGTAGCGGGGGCTTCCGTCCGGGGCCCTGGCCCGGCGCAGGGCCTCCAGGAGCCCCTCCGAGGGCTCCGCCTCTCCGCTGAGGGCGAAGAGGCTCCCCAGGGTCCCCACGAAGACCTCGCGCGCGGCGATCGAGGAGAGCACCGCGATCGAGAGCTTCCAGTCGTAGCCGATGGGGGAAAAGACCGGCTCCACGGCCCTGCCCAGGCGGCCCAGGAGGCTTGATTCCATGTCCAGGGCCCCGATGAGGCCCTCAAGCTCCCTGACCCTGCGCTCCCGCTCCGGAGAGGGGGCCTGGCGCGAGAGCACGGCGATCTCCGCCTCCAGGGGGGCTCTCCCCTCCCTGTTCTTGGGGAAGGAGGCCAGGGCCCAGAGGAGCAGGCTCAAGGCGAAGATCACTTTCCCTGCCTTGGAGAGGAAGTGCCAGCAGCGCAGCCAGACGTAGCGGGCCAGCTCCTGGAGCTTGGGAAAGCGGTAGGGGGGAAGGATGGTGACCGGGGAGGGCTGGGCCTCGAAGAGGGCCGTGGCCTTGAGGGCCAGGGCCAGGGCCAGGGCGGCCAGGACCCCGAAGAGATACATCCCGGCCATGACCAGGCCCTGGGCGTTGAAGCCCAGGACCCTCAGGGAGCCTGGCACGAAGGCTGAGATGATGAGGGTATAGACCGGGATGCGGGCCGAGCAGGTCATCAGGGGGCAGAGAAGGATGGTGGCAATCCTTCTCCTGGAATCCTGGATCGTGCGCGTGGCCATGACTCCGGGGATGGCGCAGGCGAAGCTCGAGAGCAGGGGGATGAAGACCTTGCCGTCGAGCCCGAAGGGCCTCAGGGCCCGGTCCACCATGGCTCCCGCCCGGGGGAGGTAGCCGCTCTGTTCGAGCAGGCCTATGAGCAGGAAGAGGAGGGCGATCTGGGGAACGAAGCTCGCGACTGCCGAGATCCCGGCCATGGCGCCGTCCAGGAGGAGGCTGCGCAGGAAGCCCGCGGGCAGGGCCGGGCGGAGGGCGGCGGAGAGCCAGGAGAGGCCGGAGGCGATCTGCTCCCCCATGGGTCCGCCCAGGGCGAAGAGGGCCTCGAAGAGCGCGAAGAGCACCACGGCCAGGACCAGGGGGCCGGCCAGGGGATGGAAGAGCCAGCGGTCCAGGGCGACGGACTTGGAGATGGTGGGCAGAAGCCTCCCCTCTGGCCCGCGCATGGCGCGGTCCGCGAGGGCCAGAGCCCTGCGCTGGGCCGAGGAGTGGATCTCGCGCAGGGTTTTTGAAGGGGCTGTCCTGAGGTCAATGGCCTCTCCCGAGGCCCCCTCCGAGCCCAGCAGGAAGTCCTCCAGCTCCTTGAGGCCCTGCCCGCTCCGGGCGCAAGTCAGGAAGACCGGCATCCCGCTCTCCTCCTCAAGCCTCCTGCGGTCGATGCGGATCCCGTTTTTGGTCGCCTCGTCGATCATGTTGACGACGAGGCTGGTCGGATAGCCGCAGTCCTTGAGGCTCAGGGCCAGGGCCAGGTCGTTGGGAAGGTTGGAGGCCTCGGCCAGGCAGAGGACCCTGAGGGGGGAGGCAGAGGAGGCAGTCTCAGAGAGAAAGCGCAGGGCCACCCTCTCGTCCTCGGTCGCGGGCAGGATCGCGAGGGTCCCGGGCAGGTCCACGAGCTCCAGCCTGGTCTCCTCGGCCTCGAGCACGCCCACGGCCTTCTCCACCGTGCAGCCAGCGAAGTTGGCGACCCTCTGGCGCAGGCCGGTCAGGGCGTTGAAGAGGGTGGTCTTGCCGGTGTTGGGGCGTCCAGCCAGCGCGACGAGGGTTCTCATTGTCCGCCGTCCCGGGGTTCCACCTCGATGCGGGAGAGCAGCCAGGATTCCAGGGCCAGGAGCTGGGGGCCCA
>CAYLZQ010000430.1:0-2501 GCA_964388045.1 uncultured Elusimicrobia bacterium
GATCCCGACCGGGTCTACGCCTACGTGATCCGGGCCGGGCTCAGGCGCGAGCTGGAGGACGTGCCTGGAAGGCTCGAGGACGCCGAGAGGGTGATCCGAATGGCCCCGAGTTTCGTCTGGGCCAGGACAGAGAGGGCCGAGGTCCTTGGGGAGACCGGGCGCTACCGCCTGGCCTTGAGGGAGCTCAACGCCCTCATCAAGCGTTTCCCTGAGGCGGCCTGGGCCTGGGCCCAGCGCGGGAGGCTGCGCGGGATCTCGGGCTACTATCGCCTGGCCCTGGAGGATTTCGAGTGCGCCCTCAAGCTCGATCCTTACTGCGGGCCCCTGCTCGCCTGGGGGGGGGAAACCAGGCGGAGGCTCGGGCGGTATCAGGAAGCCCTCGCGGACCTGGACCGGGCCATACGACTCGATCCAGGCTACCGCCTGGCCCATGCCTGGCGCGGGAGGATTCATCTGCTCCTGGGGGATTTCCAAAGAGCCATCGCTGATTTCGACCAGACCCTGAGGCTGGAGCCCAGGGAGATGCTGGCCCAGGCCTGGAGGGGGGAGGCCTGGTGGAAGCTCGGGGAATTCGCCCGCGCGGCGAAGGATTTCGAAGCCATCTACCCGGCGCCTCCCCAGGGCTTCTGGAACGCGCGCCTGCGTCCGCATGAGACCCAGGAGAACTACTTCATGCTGGATGTCGAGGGAGGCAAACGCCTGGAGGCCTTCTGGTCCGACCTTGAGGCGGGGGCCAGGAGCCGGGATCCCTGGGCCCTGGCCTTACTGGGCCGCTGCCAGGTGGAGGCTGGAAGAATCCCGGAGGGCCTGCGGACCCTGACCAGGGCTCTCCAGGGGGAGGCCAGGGCTTTCGCTCTGGCTTGGCGCGGGGAGGCAGAGCGCAGGCTCGGGGTCCTGCCCAAGGCCCTCTCGGACTTGGATGAGGCCCTGCGCCTGGATCCCTCCCTCCTCTGGGCCTGGGCTTGGCGCGGCCAGGCGCTTTGCGAGGCTGGCCGCCACCAGGAGAGCCTTGAGTCCTTCGAGAAGGCCCTCGCGACCGGCGAGCAGCGCTTCGCCCTCGCCCACGTCTGGCGCGGGGAGGCGCTTTGGGCCCTGGGGCGGCGAGCGGAGGCCGAAGCCGCCTTCCGCAAAGCCTTTATCCTGGACGGCAAGTGCAGCCAAGCCAAGGCCTGGATGGGGCGCTTGAAGCGCTTGGGTGAGCGGAAACTCGTTGCAGCCTAGTATACACGGCAAGGAGTTCGCCAATGGTTTTCTTCTAAGAACTCATTGCCGTGTGGAACCACAGATTCCGTATACGTCCGTGTGCAAAGCGCACGGACGACTAAAGGCCGTTAAGGTCGTACGCGGCAAGAAATCGCGTTGCGAATTTCTTGCCGCGTATACTTTCCTCAGGCAGGGTGATTTTTCCAAGGCCCTGGCTTGCCTGGGGCTTCCCCGGCGCTTTCCCAGCCTTGAATCCTTCTACGCTTTTGTCGGGGACCAGGACCTGAGGGCCCAGGGGCAGGCCGCGAGCCTGGGAGCCAGGGATTTGGCGAGGCTAAAGTCCCTCCTTGCCTCTTGGCCGCGGCCCGAGCGGGATCTTCTATGGGGCTACGGCCTCATCTGCGCCGGGCGCTACCCAGAAGCCTCGAGGGTCCTGTCCTCGGCTTGGCGCCGCAGCCCCGGGGATGCTCAAGGGGCCCTCTTGGCCGCCGCCGCCCTCTGGCTGAGGGGGGACCTGGAGAGGACAAGGCTCTACCTGCCCGAGGCCCTCAGACTCGCGGATTCGGCAGTGGCCCTCAAGCCCTCGCGGCCGGCCCTCCTCCTTCGGGCCCAGATACTCTTCGAGTGCGAGGACAACGAGGCAGGCCTCAGGGACCTCGGCCTCATCCTCAAGGAAAATCCGGATGACATCCCTGCGCTCGTGGGAAGGGCCGAGGTCCTGGCCGACTCCTTCCGCTACCGCGCGGCCTTGAGGGACCTCAAGCGCGCCTGGAAGCTCAAGCCCCGATGGTGGGTCCTGGCCCAGCGCGCCCGCCTGCGCGGGATGTGCGGCCGCCTCTCCCTGGCCCTCCGGGATTTCGAGGAGGCGATCCGCCGCAAGCCGAGGCTGGGGGCTCTCTACTCCTGGCGAGCGGAGGTCCTGCGCAGGCTGGGCCGCTACCAGGAGAGCAGGCGGGATCTGGACAGGGCCCTCTCCCTTGACCCTGGCTATGCCTTCAGTTGGGAGCTCTCGGGCAGGCTCTCCCTGATGCTGGGGGAGTCCCGGGCGGAGCAAGACCTTGGTCGCGCCTGCCGCCTTGACCCGGCGCACACCCTGGCCTTCGCCTGGCGCGGAGAGGCCCTCTGGAAATCCGGGAGGCTTGAGGCAGCAGGCCGGGACCTTGACCGGATCTATCCCCTGGACCCCAGGAATACCTGGAACGTAAGGGTCCGGGAGGGAGAGGTCCCCTCGAGGCAGGAGCGCGAGGCGGCCTTCTGGAGGGACCTGGACCGAGGGGTCAACCGTTTCCCGGATCATC
>CAYLZQ010000431.1:0-2499 GCA_964388045.1 uncultured Elusimicrobia bacterium
TCCCCAACCCCCCCAGGATCTTCCACGTCAACTGGTTCAGGAAAGACGAGAAGGGAAAATTCCTCTGGCCCGGCTTCGGGGACAACCTCAGGGTCCTGGAATGGATCCTGGCCCGGTGCCGGGGGGAGGGCGAAGCCGGCAAGACCCCTATCGGCTTGGTCCCGGCTCCCGGCGCCCTGGACCTCTCGGGGCTCAGCCTCCCTCCTGGGACCATGGAGAAGCTCCTGGAGGTCAGGCCGCTGGCCTGGGAGGCGGAGCTCGCGGGCATCAAGAAGTTCTTTGACGGCTTCGGAGAGCGCCTAAGCCCCGAGCTCTGGCGGCAATACAATTCCCTCAGGGAACGCCTGAGCGCGGCCGTCCAGGTCGGCTAAAGCCGTTTCAAAACCGCCTCCAGGCGGGACTCGAGCTCCTCAGCCACGGCGTGGTCCTTGATCCCTCCCAGGTTGATCCTGACGTTTTCCGCCGCGCAAAGGGCAGCGGCCTTGAGCAGGTGCAGGGCGCAGCTCATGTCCGAGGCCACTGCGAAGCCGGTCAGGGGAAGGGCCTCCCGGACAACCTCGCGAGCCTGGGCGGCGGCCGAGGCGGTCTCGAGGGGCACCTCGGCGGCGTAGGTGAGGGCCGCCTGCATCCGGCCCGGCCGGTCCGGGTCGTCCCTGGGCAGGCCCAGGGCCTTCATGAAGTTCTCGAAGGCCTCCGCGTCCCGCGCGGTCAGCCTCTGGAACTCTGGCTTCAAGAGCGCCAGGGAGGCCCTAGCCCGCTCCAGGCCGGGCCGCTTGGCTTCCTCGAGCTTTTTCGACTTGAGCGTGATCCCGACGGCCATCAGTCCAAGGCCCGCGCCCATGGCCCCCGCGATGGCTGCCGCGGAGCCTCCCCCGGGAGCGGGATCCGTGCTGGAGAGGGCCTCGGCCACGGCCTCGGCCCCCTCGCGCCAGCCGATCGGGGCCGCTCCGAGGCCCAAGGCCTCCAGCCTGTTCTCAAGGATCTGGGCCTCCTGGAAATTCTCGAGGCTCAGGGCCTCAACCGCGAAACCAAGAAGGGCCTGGCGCGGGAGGAGCCCCACGATCTCGGTGGTCAGGACCCTGGCCCCCTTCTCCGCGGCGAGCCTCGAGACCTCGGAGAGGACCCTGGCCATGGAGGTCGTCTTATAGTCGGTCAGGACGGTCGAGATCTGGACCTGGCCGCGGGCCGCGAGCTCTATCTCCTTGGCCCGCACCGCGGCAAGCCCGCCGCCGGAGGCCCGGACCCGCCTGGCGATCTCCCTGCCCGCGGCCAGGTCGCGGGTGGAGAGGTTGAGGTTCAAGTTGATGATCTGCTGCCTGGCCCCCACGGCCACGGCCCCGGCCGTGGGGTGGATCCGGTCGGGACCGAAGTCCGGGGCCCGGGCCGGGTCCTTTCCGAGGGCCTCCCTGAGGCCCTCGAACTGCCCCTTGCGCACGCTGGCCAGGTCCCTCCTCTCCGGGACCCTGGCCGCCTGCTCGTAGAGGTAGACCGGGATCGCGAGCTCCCGGCCGATCCTCTCCCCCAGCCTCCCGGCCAGGGCCACGCAGTCCGCCATCGTCGCGCCCGAGACCGGGATGAAGGGGATCACGTCCACGGCCCCCATACGCGGGTGCTCCCCCTTGTGGCGGTTGAGGTCAATGAGCTCTGAGGCCTTCTTGGCCACCCGGAAGCAGGCCTCGAGCGCGGCCTCCGGAGGGGCCACGAAGGAGAGCACGCAGCGGTTGTGGTCCGGATCGGTCTCCACGTCCAGGATCCTCGCCCCCTCGACCCCCCGGGCCGCAGCGACCACGGCCTCGACCTTCCCCTTGTCCCGGCCCTCCGAGAAGTTCGGCACGCATTCGACCAGGGCATTCATGGTTTGATCACCAAGGCGCGCAGCTCGGTGAACTCCTCCATGGCGTAGCGCACCCCTTCCCTGCCGGTCCCCGAGTCCTTGACCCCCCCGTAGGGCATGGCGTCGGAGCGGAAGGCGGGGATGTCGTTGACGATGAGGCCCCCCACCGGGACCTGCTGCCAGGCCGAGAGGACCGAGCGCAGGTCGTTGGTGAAGACCCCGCCCTGGAGGCCGTAGGCCCCTGAGGCCATCTTCTCAAGGGCCCCCTGCCGGGAATCCACCTTCTCGAGGGTCGCCACGGGCCCGAAGGCCTCCTCGCAGGAGAGCTTGCAGCGCTCCGGGACGTTCTCGACCAGGGTCGGCGGGATGCGGTCGCCCTGGCGCCTTCCCCCGACGACGAGCCGCGCCCCCGCGGCCACGGCCTCCTGTATCCAGGCCTCCACCCTCCGGGCCGCCTCCTCCGAGATGAGCGGCCCGATGTCGGTCTTCTCGTCCAGGGGGTCCCCGGACCTGAGCTCCGCGACGTTCTTGAGGAAGAGCTCCACGAACTCCGAGTAGACCGGGGCCTCGACCAGGATCCTCTGGACCGAGATGCAGACCTGGCCCGAGTAGTAGTAGGCCCCCCAGGCGAAGCGGGCCGCGGCCCAGGGGATGTCCGCGTCCGA
>CAYLZQ010000432.1:0-1620 GCA_964388045.1 uncultured Elusimicrobia bacterium
GACTACGCCGCCTTCCAGGAGGGCAAGCCCCTCCCGGAGGCCAGGGGCGAGGCGGAGCTGGTGGACATGTCCTCGGACCAGACCCTCGAGGGCCTCTCGGCCGGGCTCCTGGGCGCCAGGCGCGGGGAGACCAGGCAAATCCCGGTGAAATGGAAGGGCCGGGAGGTGGCCCTGAGCGCCACCCTCAAGGAGATCAAGCAGAAGATCCTGCCGGCCCTGGACGACGAGTTCGCCAAGGACATGGGCTTCGCCAGCCTTGAGGAGCTCGAGGCGAAGCTCAGGGAGGCCATGGAGGAGGAGGGGCGCTCCAAGGCCGAGCAGGAAGCCAGCCGCCAGATCGAGGAGGCCCTGCTCAAGGCCAACCGCATTCCCATCCCGCCCTCGCTCGTGGAGGCCCAGTTGGAGAGGATGCTCGATCGCTTCGCCCGCCAGGTCCTGGGACCGCGCGGCGAGCTTGCGGAGAAGCAGAGAGAGGAGCTCAGGGCCAAGCTCAGGACCCAGGCCGAGGAGGAGGTGCGCATCTCCTACCTCCTGCCGGCCATCGCGCAGAAGGAGGGTCTCAAGGCCCTGGAGGAGGACATGCGCTCCGAGCTCGACCGGTGGCTCTCCAGCGCGGAGGGCGAGGGGAAGAAGGAGGAGCTCCGCAGGACCTTCGAGGAGCGCCGGGAGGCCATCGCCGGCCTCATCCGCGACCGCAAGACCATGGCCTTCCTCAAGGAGAAGGCCCAGTATACGGAGAGTTGATGTAATGACTCACCTCCCCCGCGGGGAGGTGAGTAGAAGAGGGGGCCTATCTCTCCCCTCCCTACGGGAGGGGGAGGGGGTGGGGTTAAGGAACCCGAGTTACGAGTTGATGCCTCATAGCGAAATGACTATAATTCCAGCATGATTATCCCCACGATCTTGGAGAGGTGGAACCAGGGCGCGGCCATCGGCTACGACATCTTCTCGAGGCTCCTCAAGGACCGGATCGTCTTCGCCGGGGGCACAGAGGGGGTGGTCACCACCGACTCGGCCAACCTCCTCATCTCCCAGCTCCTCTACCTGGACGCGGAGGACCCTGAGAAGGACATCAACCTCTACATCAACTCCCCCGGCGGCATGGTGTCGGCGGGCCTGGCGGTCTACGACACCATGCAGTACATCAAGGCCCCGATCGTCACGATGTGCATGGGCATGGCCATGTCCTTCGGGGCTGTCCTCCTGGCAGCGGGGGAGAAGGGCCGGCGCTACATCCTGCCCCACTCGCGGGTCATGATCCACCAGCCCATGGTGCGCGGCGAGGGAATCTCAGGCCCGGCCTCGGACATCATCATCGAGGCCCAGGAGATGACAAGGATCAAGGAGAGGCTTGTCTCGATTTTGTCCCTCCACACCCGGCAGACCCCGGAGAGGCTCCGCCAGGACATGGAGCGCAACTACTACCTCTCGGCCGAGGAGGCCAAGGTCTACGGGATCGTGGACCATGTCCTGCCCGCGAGCAAGCGATGACCCCTTCCAAGGCTTCCCAGCCCCCCGGGCGAGCGCCCCTCCTGGCCGTCAGGGACGTGGTGGTCTTCCCGCACATGATCCTGCCCCTCTCGGTCGGCAGGCCCAAGTCGGTCAAGGCCCTCGAAGCCG
>CAYLZQ010000432.1:1630-2488 GCA_964388045.1 uncultured Elusimicrobia bacterium
AGGGACCCCGAGAGGCTGCTCTGCGTGGTGGCCCAGAAGGAGGTCCAGCTCGAGGATCCCCAGGCCGCCGATCTCTACCAGACGGGGGTCCTGGCCGAGGTCGTGCAATTTTTGAAGATGCCGGACGGGACCCTCAAGGTTTTCCTTCAGGGTCGCTTCCGGGCGCGGGTCCTCTCCCTGGAGTGCCCTCCGGAGAAGGGCTACTGGGAAGCGGGGCTGGAGTACCCGCAGGAGGGCCTCCAGATGACCCCGGAGGTCAAGGCCCTCATGCGCCACCTCCTCGAGGTCTTCGAGGAGCACGCCAAGCTGTCCCGGCGCGGCCCGGGGGAGCTCCTGGCGCTCTTGCCCAAGATCGAGGACCCCTCGGAGCTCGCCGACACGGTCGCGGCCCACGCCCTGACCAAGGCCTCGGAGCGCCAGGCGCTCCTTGAGAGCTTCGAGGTCCGGGAGCGCCTCGAGAAGACCATCGGGCTCCTCAAGGCCGAGATCGAGATCCTGGGCCTGGAGCGCAAGATCCACACCCGGGTCAAGGCCCAGATCGAGAAGACCCAGAAGGAGTACTACCTGACGGAGCAGATGAAGGCGATCCAGAAGGAGCTCCGCCAGAAGGACGACTTCGCCCAGGAGATCGAGGACCTCAGGAAGGCGGTGGCCGCGGCCGGGATGCCCAAGGCCGCGGCTGAGGCGGCCGCCAAGGAGGTGGGGCGCCTGGAGAAGATGATGCCCTACTCCCCGGAGTCCACGGTCGCCCGCACCTACCTGGACTGGATGATCCACCTCCCCTGGGCCAAGCGCACCCGGGACAACTTAGACGTGGGCCGCGCGGAGGGGATCCTGGAGGCCGACCATTACGACTTG
>CAYLZQ010000433.1:0-2474 GCA_964388045.1 uncultured Elusimicrobia bacterium
TGCGCAGAGGCTCCTGGAGATCATGGGAGGCCACGGAGGCGAACTGCTCGAGCTCGGCGTTGGAGCGGGCCAGCTCCTGCGCCTTGCGCGCCAAGGCCTCCTCCGCGCGCTTGAGCTCGGTGATGTCCTTGGCGACGGCGACGAAGCCCAGGGGCCTGCCCTCCTTGTCCCTCATGGCGGAGCCGGAGATCAGGATCGGGATTTTCCTTCCGGCTTTGGTCAGGAAGGCCGTCTGCCGTTGGCGGATCGATCCCTGCCGTAGGAGGCTCGCCGGCCATTCTCCCCCTGGCGGGGAGGCCGCCTCTTCAAAGAGGGAGGCTATGGGCTTGCCCGTCAGATCCGCTTCGGAGCAATCCAGGATCTCCTGAGCGGCCCTGTTGGCCGTGCGGATTGCGCCGTCCGCGCGGGTAACGATCAAGGGGTCGAGCATGTTGTCGAGGATGGCGTCCAGGTATTCCTTCGAGACCGTCGTGAGCGCGAGGACCTCTCCCATCTGGTTGAAGCGCTGGGCTAGGTCTCCCAGCTCGTCCCCGGGGGGGACCGCGAGCGCGACCCCGTATTCCCCGCGGCTGATCCTCTCGGTGGCCTTGGCCAGGTCCCTGACCGGGCGCAGGATGGCCCGGATGAGGAGCAGGGCGAGCGTCAGGGCCATGCCTCCGATGGCGGCGACGATCCAGAGCACCTGCCGGCTCAGGTTCTCCTGGGTCTGGAGGGCTTCCCGGAGCCCGAAGCCCAGCCTCAGAGTCCCCAGGCGCGTCCTGCCGGCGGCGGCCTGGCCTCCGGTGATGACGAATTCCTCCCTGGTCTGGGCCGTGGCGGGAGCCCAGACGGGCAGGAAGAGCTCCAGGATGGGCTGGCCCTCCCGCTGGGCCTGCCGGGCCCAAGGGGTGTCCCGGAGAAGAGTCGCCCCTGTCGTTGGATCGCCGTAGCGCTTGCCCTTCTCCAGGACATTGGTGTGGGCCAGGACCAGGCCCTGGGGGTCCAGGGCGGCGGCGTAGAGGGCCCCGGCGTGCAGGCAGTTTTGCAGGGGCCCTAGGAGCCGGGGCTCGCTTTTCTCATGGAAGCCCGGGAGGGCCGCCTCGGCCGCCTGCGCTGCTGCGGCGAGGCCTTTCTCTTCGACCTCCCTCAATACGATCGTGCGCACGGCCCTCCGGGTGAAGGCCAGGATCAGGCCTCCAGCGGCCAGGGTGAGCGGAAGGAAGAGGGCCAGTATCTTGGTTTGGAGCCTCACTGGTATAGGACCTTGTCGGCCTTCCGGAGGGTTTCCGGGGGGATGCTCAGCCCGCAGCCGGTCGCGGCTGAAAGGTTGACGGTCACGGTGACCGAGTCGGGATAGACGACCCCCGTGGCCGCGGATCCGGAGAGGGCCTGCCGCGCCGCTGTCGCGGCGGCTTGGCCTAGCGCCGCGAAGCTGACGGCGATGGAAACCGTGGCCCCTTTCTCAGCGAACCCTTCCGAGGGCGCGTAGAGGGGCACCTTCTGGGACCAGGAGTATTCCTTGAGGATCACGAAGCTCTCGGCGTTGAGGAGAAGGGGGTCGGGAGGAAGCCACAGGGCCTCCGGTTTTTGGTTGAGGCCTCGCAGAGCCCCCGGAAGGTCTTGGGGCCCCTCCAGCCTCTCGTCTTGGATCTCGAGCCCCAGCCCTCGGGCGGCCCGCTTCAGCTCCCAGAGGTAGTCTCCCATGACCTCCGAGACCCAGAACACGAGAAGGCGGGTCAGTTTCGGCTGTATCTCCCGCAGCCTTGGGATCAGGGCTTCGGCTCTCGGGCTCATAGAGACCTTGATGGTCGCGGCCCTGCGGTCTCTGGGCATCCGGAGGCCGGGAGCCATGCAATAGATCAAGACCGCATGCTCGGGATAGCGCCTCAGGGCGGCCCTCGCTCCGAAGGCCACCACCAGGCGCGTCTCCTGCGTGGTTCTGGGTTCCTCAGAGGGGAGGGTGAAGGGGGAGACGGGATGGCCGAGGTTTTGCTGGAAGGCCTGAAAGGCTTCCTGGTAGAACTGGAGCTGCGAGCTCAGGACGGCCACCACCTCCTGGGCTGCCGCGACTCCGGCTGAGAACCAGAGCGCGATGGAAAAGAGCAGGCCCTTCTTCAGAGGCCCCATCAAAATCGGTAGCTCAGGCTGCCCACCCAGCGGCTTCGAATGACTTCCCCATTCTGCCCCGGCTGACCGAGGCTCGCGGCCGGCAGGGTCTCGAAATGCCTGTTGTTGGCCAGGTTGAAGGCGCTTAAGGCCAATTCCAGACCCCGCCAGGAGTCCATGAACCGGTAGCCCGCTCGTGCGTTGAGGAGCAGGTAGCTGTCCACCTTCGAGAACTCAGCCGAGACTCCCGGCTGGTTTTTGTTCCAGAAGGTCTTGTCGACCCAGTGGCCCCAGAGGTTGAGGGTCCAGCCTCCTGATTGGACCCGGAGCCCGGCGTTGAGCTTGTGCCTCGGCGCGGAAAGGGCCAGTGAGTTCCCATCGCTGGTCAG
>CAYLZQ010000434.1:0-2470 GCA_964388045.1 uncultured Elusimicrobia bacterium
CCTTGACGCGCCGGAGGGCCTTGGCCGCCGGCTCGTAGTTCGGAACGAGCCTGAGCAGCCTCTCGAAGACCTCCTTGGCCTTCTCGAGCTGGCCCGCCGTGTAGTAGTCGACCCCCTCGTTGTAGAGCCTCTGGACCTCCTGCGGCGAAACCCTGGGGGCCTCCGCCGGGGCCGCCGCCTTCGGAGTCGGCGCCTTGGGCTGGACCAGGAGGCGCCGGATGGACTGTATGTAGCCGCGCAGGGCCGTGCGGCGGGCCGGGCTCTTCTCCAGGCTGTAGGCCTTCTCCCAGGTCTTGAGGGAATTGGCGTAGTCCCCGCGCGCGAAGTAGGCGGTCCCCAAGTTCTCCCAGGCCGTCTGGTAGGTCCTCTCCTCCTGGAGGACCTGGAGGCTCAGGGAAACCGCCTCGTCGTAGCGTCCCGCCTCCAGGGCGTTGGCGGCCTGGGTGGCCAACCGCTCGAGCTTCAAGCGCGCGGGCGTGGCTTTGGGATAGGAGAGGCGCTTGAGACCCGTGGCCATCTCGAGCTGGGCGAGGAACCCCGAGAGGCCCTGATGCTCGGGATTCAAGCTGTGGGCGTAGGAAACCCCCTCGATCGCGCCGGCCTCATTTCCGTTGAGGTAGGCCAGGACCCCCTGATGGAGGGCGGACTGCACCGGATCGCTCTTGGAGTCGGGCAGGCTCTTGATGCGCTGCGCCACGAAGTTGAGGCGGCCGTAGTGCTTGAGGAGCTCGGGGTCCGAGGGAGCGAGCTGGATGGCCTGGCCCAGGCGGTCGAGGGCCTCCTGGTACTTGGCCTGGGCCTCCAGGGACTTGGCCAGGGCCACCATCTCGTCGAGCTGAAGCTTCTGGGCTGGGGCGAGCCCCGCCCCCTCGGGCTTGAACTCCGGGACGATCCCGGCCCGGAGCTTCCTCATCGCCTCCATGATCATCTCCACCGACTCATCCGGCGCGCCCAGGGAGCCGAAGCGGATCGAGAAACCGACGCGGTGGGAGCCGGCCGTGTCCGCGATCGTGTTGATGGGAAGGGAGAATCCGTAGTCAACCTGCAGGCGCCGGGTCCTATAGGAGAGGCCCAGGGTGAGCTGCTTGAACTCCCGGGTCCCGATCCCCAGGCCGCCCCGCAACCCGAAATCCCCAGCCAGGAGCCGCAAGAACCAGCGCTCCCCCGCCAGGGTGAACCTCTGGTCCCGCGCCTCCGCGGGAGAGCGCTTGGTCTCGTACTGGACTCCCAGGTTCGAAACAAGGCTCCGGTAGCCGAGCCCCAGCTTCACGCCCAGGGGCAGGGTATCCTTGTCGCTGGAGCTGAAAGCCACGTTGGGGGACATGAGATGATCGAAGGCAAGCCCCACGGCGTAGTGCTGGCGGAACCAGTAGAGAAAGCCCAGGTCCGCGTCGAAGGCGGTCTTTCCCCGCGGGCCGGTCAGGACAGGATCCGCGCTCCCGGTGGCCACGATCCCGCTCAAGGCGTTGGTCGCCTCCGGGACCGAGCCGAAGGAGCGCCGGAGGTGCTTGAGGGTGCCTCCGGCGAAGAGATTCCCCGGCCCAAGGTCCCGGGCCAGAAGGCGGCCGTAAGAAAGGTAGATGCTGTTCTCCTGATAGAGCCCGCCGTTCAGGGAAAACTGCTGCCAGGCGAGCGCGCTGGTGCCCCATTCCCCATTCCTCAAGGGATGGGCATAGCCCACGAAGGAGCTGTCGAGCTTGGAGCCGTCCGAGAGCCCCACCAGATGCCTGGTGTAGGAGGTCCCCAGCTCAGGCCTGGTCAGAAGCCCCAACCCCGCCGGGTTGTAGTGGATCGCGTAGACGTCGTCAGCCACCGCCACGAAGGCGTTCCCCATGCCCGGGGCCCGGGCCCCCACCCCCAGGTCCGTGAAGGCGGCAAAAGAGGCTCCGGAGACGAGCGCCAGGCCCATCCCCGCGACGCCCCAAAGCCTCAAAAACCTCTTCCTCATCGGATGACCACCAGGGTCCCGGTAAAGGACTTGCCCTCAGCCTGGATCTGATACACGTAGACCCCGCCGCTGACCGACCTGCCGCTGGCCTTCCCGTCCCACTGGAGGGTGTTGGGCAGAGGGCCGGGAGCCATGTCCGCGATGAAGGCTCCCTCCACGTCGAAGACCCGTCCAGAGAAGGCGGAATCCTTCGGGTTGTCGAAAACGAAGACCGCCGCGTCGTTGAGCCCGTCCCCGTTGGGGGTGATGAACTTGTTGCTCAGGCTCGAGATGTCGAATTCGAATCCCTTGGGCCTCAGCAGGCTCCTGAGCTGGTAGCTTCCCAGCATGGAGGCGTCGGCCGTGACCAAGCGGTTGACGGTGTCGACCTTCCCATAGAGCTTCACGTACTTGGCATTATTATTCCAGTACAGGCCCAGGTTCTCCGGATCCGCGGAAAGCAGGGGGTCGATTTGAGCCGGGAGGGCGCCTCCCGTGGGGACCACCTGCCCGCCCACGACCTTGTAGTGGAGCCCCACCGAG
>CAYLZQ010000435.1:0-2470 GCA_964388045.1 uncultured Elusimicrobia bacterium
ACGCGTAAGATCGTCGGCAGCGTCAGATGTGTATAAGAGACAGGCCCATAAGCACGTGCATAGCTTGAGTTCAATGTCCAGGAAGGGGTGAGCAACAACGTCCTGGGCACCTATCATTTGGCCTGCGCGGCGGACAAGCATGGAGCCGAGGCCTTCCTGCTCGTTTCGACCGACAAGGCCGTCCGGCCCTCCAGCGTCATGGGGGCGACCAAGCGCGCCGCCGAGTTCGTGGTCAGCGCGCTCGCGCGCTCAAGCAAGACCCGCTTCATGGCGGTGCGTTTCGGCAATGTCCTCGGGAGCTCCGGCTCGGTGCTGAGGATATTCGAGGAGCAAATCGCCCGGGGGGGGCCGCTCACGCTCACCGACCCGAAGGCCGCGCGCTACTTCATGACGGTCGAGGAAGCCGTGGGGCTCATCCTGCAGGCCGTCGCCATGGCCAAGGGCGGCGAGATATTCGTGCTGAGGATGGGGACGCCGGTGCGCATCATGGACATGGCCAAGAACCTTATCCTGCTCTCCGGGTTGGAGCCTGAGAAGGACATTCAAATCCTGGTGACGGGGCTCCGCCCGGGCGAGAAGCTCAATGAGGAGCTGGTAGAGGACCCGGCCGGCGTCGGGGACACTCAGCACCCTGACATCATGGCTCTGCGTTCGGACAATGGGATCCTGGAGAATCTGCATGGCCGGATGCTTGAGATGGAGATATTGAGCCGCGGGGCCGACCCGGTGGCCGCTTTGCGCAAGCTGCAGGAACTCGTCCCCACCTTTCAGCCGGCGCCGGGCCAGCGCAGCGCATCGCCTGCGGCCTGAGCAGCGGATCCATCGGTCCGGGGACGCTTGACCAGCCGCCTCGCTGAAAGATTTATGCCATCAGGCGGGAGTCCGAGGCTTTCGTTCCTTTTTGGGATGACCTTCCTCCTCGGATGCGCCAGGGGTTCCGATACCGCCTCGAAACGCTTTCCCATCGGGATATGCGGGGTTGACGACCCCGGGCACTTGAAGGGGCTTCATGAAAACGGCTTTGACTCCTTCCAAACCTCCCGGTCGGACCCGAAACTATTGCAGGAGTTGGCAAGGGAGGCCGGAAGGAGGGGGATGCGAATGCTGGCGAGTCCATCCGAGTTGCGCAAGAGCCCAGCCTCCGTCGCCAGGGGCTGGCCGGTGGAGGCCTGGACCCTTAACGGGCCTGACTTCTCGGCTGCGGCGTCCGAGGATTTGGAGGGGCTCTTCCGGGAGATCCGCGGGTGGGATTCAAGCCGGCGGCAGGCCGTCTTCGTCGGCGAGGGGGCCTCGGCCGAGGATCGCGCCTCCATCGGCGATGTCCTGATTCTTGGCCGGTATCCGGTGCCTCAATCGAAGCTCGAGTCCGCGGCCGAGGAGGTCGCCGTGGCCCGCCGCCATCTGCCGCGGGGCAAGCCTCTGTGGGCGACGATCCAGGCCTTCGATCGGAACGACTATCCGCAGGGAAATCCGAACAAGCCCGGAGGCGGCCGGTTCCCCGCCCATTTCGAGATACGCTTCATGAGCTACCTGGCCATCCTCCAAGGGGCCGAGGGATTGTTCTATTACACCTTCAAAAAGCCCGGCGGCCGGACGCTCGCGGACTATCCCGAGCTGTGGCAGGCGGTGGCTCGCGTCGCCTTCGAGCTCAAAGGCCTCCAGGAGATCCTGGAGCGGGGGAAGCTCGTCCATGTGCCTTTCCCCCCGGATCCCGACGGCCCCAGGGCCCGCGCCTGGCGCTATCGAGGCCGTGATTACGTGGTCGTCGTCAACCCGAGGAGGGGTCTTTATCAGAAGATTCCCGATCAACTGCTGGAGCCCTCCTGGCGCCCGGTCTTCGAGGTCAGGCGCGACCCGCGCGAGCTTCTTAAGCCCCTGCGCGACGGCTGGTATCTCAGGCCCTACCAAGTCATGGTCTTCGAGAGCCGGCCGCGGTGGATTGGGAGGAAGCTGGGACTTTGGAGATCTCGCGCCTTTTCTCTCTTTTGAATGGGAGGGGCTAGCCGTTTCTTGATCCGATTTCCGCGAGCCTCAGTATGAGGGGAGTCACTGCCCGAGGGGCAGGGCCTGGAGGGTTGAGTCAGGGGGCATGAGCTGGGGGCTCTGGTCCCTGTTGTCGCGGCGGGCTTCCTCCTGGACCCGCGATCTCGCGTATTCAAAGAGCTCCTTGGCGCTCGCCAGGCCCTTCCTCTCGTTGAGGCCCTTGAGAAGGAAGTAGGTGAACAGGCCGTGTCCCTGGGCCTCATGGCTTCCGCTGATCTCGTCCGCCGCCGAGGCTGACAGGACCAGGAGCCTGCCGCCTGAGCGCGGCCCGGTCTCGATTTTGGTCACCAGGGGGCGGGTCCCGCGGGCCAGGACCGAGCGGCCTCCTGCGCCCGAGAAACAGGCGTCCAGGACGACCATGACCTCCTTGACCCCGAGGCCAGCGAGCTTCTCGTAGAGGCGCATGAGGGGGTAGGCGGTGTTCTCC
>CAYLZQ010000436.1:0-2466 GCA_964388045.1 uncultured Elusimicrobia bacterium
TTGCATGCGCCCTTCCCATTTGTCCCAGCTGCGTTTCTGACGGCTGTGACCCTGCAGGTATCGTGCCAGGCTGTGCAGACCCCGCGTGTTGCACCACAGGAGTAGCTCCAGCCGTTCTTGGTGGTCTCTGCCCATAGCACGCAAACTCAGAAACGGGAAGCTAAGCCTGCGAATTGCTAGGGCCAGGACTTATCCCCAGGGACTCAGCGCGGCAGGCAACGCTCGAGTTCCTTGAATTCGGCCAGCCTTTCCTCGAGCGCTTTGAGGGCGTCCCGGGCCTGCTGAGGATCCTTCCACTCATAGTATGGGAGAAGCCCCCTGTCGGTATGTGGGCGTTGGGGGTCTGTCCTACCTGCCTGGGACCCCGCCGGTCCTGCCCTTAAAAAGGCGCCTCGGGCTGGGTTTTTTGGCTTGCCGGCTTGCTAGATAATTGATATCATAAATTCCGTTTTGAGGCGCAAAATGGAATTTATCAGTAGATTCCTCAAGGCCCCCCGCGAAAGCTTTTTCTTGTTCGGCCCCCGCGGCACTGGAAAATCCACCTGGACCCAAGCGACCTTCGAGGGAGCCCTGAGGATAGACCTCCTCTCCCCGGAAGCCTTCCGCGGCTACAGCGCCAGGCCTGAACGGCTTCAGGAAATCGTCGACGGGAATCCGGAAACCAGGACCTTGATCATCGATGAAGTGCAAAAGGTCCCAGCCCTGCTGCCGGTGATCCATGCCCTCATCGAGGAGAAAAGGGACCTGAGGTTCGTTCTGACCGGCTCCAGCGCCCGCAAATTGAAGCGCACCGGGGCGGATCTCCTGGCAGGCCGAGCCGTGGTCCGAGGCATGCACCCGTTCATGGCTTCCGAGCTTTCCTCCCGGTTCGACTTGGATCGCGCCCTCCGTTACGGCCTGCTCCCCTTGGCGTGGCAGGCGAAGGACCCGGAAGACGTCCTGAAGGCCTATGCGGCTCTCTACATCCGGGAAGAGGTGCAGATGGAGGGCCTGGTCCGGAGCGTTGGGAACTTCTCGAGGTTCCTGGAAGCCATCAGCTTCTCGCACGCCGAGGTCTTGAACCTCAGCAACGTGGCCCGCGAATGCGAGGTGGAAAGAAAGGTGGTGGAGGGATATGTCCACATCCTCGAGGACCTCCTCCTGGCCTTCCGCCTTCCGGTCTTTGCCAAGAGGGCGAAACGGGAGTTGTCCGCTCATCCCAAGTTCTACCTCTTCGACTCCGGGGTCTTTCAATCCCTGCGGCCCAAGGGCCCCCTTGATCGGCCGCAGGAGCTTCAAGGCCATGCCCTTGAGGGACTTGTGGCCCAGCACCTGAGGGCATGGAATGCCTACGGCGGAGACCGCCGCCAGATCGCCTTCTGGCGGACTCGCTCCGGGGTGGAGGTCGACTTCGTCGTCCATGGCCCGGACGGCTTCTGGGCCGTCGAGGTCAAGAACACCAGCCGCGTGCGGGAGGAGGACCTGCGAGGCTTGCGGGCCTTCCGGGAGGATTATCCGGAAGCCGCGCTGCTTTTCCTCTACAGGGGCCGCGAAAGACTGAAGAGGCACGGCATCCTCTGCCTGGGTTGTCAGGAATTTCTAGCCCGCCTCCATCCTTCCAGGCCCTTGGGCCAAGGGCCCTCCTCGCTCAGGGCGCCTTCCCCGGGCGCCTGTTGACGGCCTCGGCATAGGCCTTGAAGTTGCTCTCGAAATTCGGCCTGGCAGTACGGGGGACCCGCTCGTGCGCGTACCACCAGCCTGCTCTGTCCTCAGTGGGAGGCCCTTATCTCCTTTGGGCAGGTGGACTGCCTGCGGAATTGGCAGGTCCAGGGGACTTCGGCTTGTACTGCTCCGCACCCTCAAGAATGCCGGCAAACTCAGCAAGCTCATACTGCGCCCTGATCCTCGAATTATGGTCGACCACAATGACCCTGGTCACCCCCTCTGGCATTGGTTCGACAGTCACTGCATGACGACCGGTCTCAGTACGAAGGATTGCAACAACCGGTCCATCCTTAAAGAACGCCTTGATATCGTCCGCGCTTAGGATATTCGTGTCCTTTCTTGTTATAGCGCCATCTTCCTTTTGAAAAAAGTACGCGCCCTTGCTCTCATCGTAAACAAGCCCCCGAGCACGCTGGTAGCCCATCTTTCCCATGACGAACTCCAGTTCTGCGAAATCCACACCGGAGGCATCAAGAGTTCCAGAAGGGCGGCCCTGGCTTATTTGATATTCATCATAGTATCTCGTAAATTCTCGCTTGAAGGAATCGTAACTAGCCGATCTTGGATCACCTGGCTTATAAAGCTGAGTATAGATGGATCGAACCATGCAATCACCCGTTGTCTGGCAGCCTGCAGTTCCGCCAATTCTCGCTGTGGGAGGCAAATTCAACGATTGTTCGAGGCCGGCCAAATAGTCGCCGGCAGTCTGTCCACGCTTCTTTGCAAGCTCGATGATCAAACCCGGATTCCGCCTGGAGACCG
>CAYLZQ010000437.1:0-2466 GCA_964388045.1 uncultured Elusimicrobia bacterium
GGAGCCTGGAGGATCTCCTGCTGCAGGCGGGGGCCGGCCGGGTCCACGTCGACTACGTTCCCAACCACATGGTGGCCATGGCGGTCCTGATCTACTAGCCCCTGAAACTATTGCGCCCCGCAATGATTCTCCACTCAGTCAGTCAGTCGGAGTTCAGGAGAGGTGGAGAGAGGGGGAGGTGGGGAGAGGGATCACGGGAGGCTCGGCATTGGGAAGCGGCCCTGCCAGGCCGAGCCGAGGGAGGCCGAGGGCCTCCCTATATTGGGCGGGCCTGCTTGGCTCCCCCGGAAGGAGGATGGGGGGTCTATGCGGCCAGCAACTGCTTGACGGTGGCGGCGCGGACGGCGAAGAGAGCCGCGGTCAGGAGCCGGCCACGGTCGGTCACCCGATAGCGATGGCTCTTGGGCACCTTGCGAAGGATGCCGTGAGCGCGCAGCATGCGCAGCAAACGGCTGACGCGGCCCGAGAGGCGGCGGACTTCCATGTCCGACTGCTTCCTGCTCGCGGGGTACAACAGGGTGCGCAGGTCGCGGTTTCGCAAGCCGGTCGTGGCGAACTCGCCGCGTGAGATGGCCTCGAGCAGTTTCAGGTCCTGGGCGTCTCCGATTCGGAGCGCGCGCACGCGGTGGCCCCGGTACCTCGTGGGGCGGGACACGGCGTCAAAGATGTCGGCCGTGGGAGTGTCATCCTCCACCTCGGCCAGCGCGTCCAGGTAACTGTCGTTGGAGCGCTGCGAGACCTGGGCGCGGCGGTGCAGGTCGGCCACGCCCTTGCGCAGCGGCCGCCACGCGAGCGTGCGGGCAGGACCGTCGGTGCCCTCCTCCTGCCGCGGGCGGAGGACCTTGAAGTCCCTCGTGTCGCCGATGGTCGTCTCCACCCGCAGGACGCTGCCCGCCTTGTCGTACATCTTGACGGAGTTGCCTCGGACCCAGTGCTTGACCCGCACTCCCTCGGCGCGGTCCTTGAAGCTGGTGACCAGCTCGCCGGTGAAGTTGCCGTGCGCCTTGCGGGCCAGAAAGCGCATCACGTCGGGGCTCTGGAAGTGCAGCATGGCGTGGCGGGCCAGGGCGGGGTAGATCTCGGCGAGGGTGCGTGGGTTCCGGAACATCACGTCGGTGGCCCACTCGGTCTGGTAGGCGGTCCAGTAGTAGTCGTAGGGCGTCCCCGCGGGCCCGAAGACGGTGTCGTGCGCCGGGTTGAGGGAACGGGCGACGGCGTCGAGCGCCTCCGGCCAGTTGGTGTCCAACTGCTCGTCGAGTCGGCGCTGGGCCACCTCCGGGTCGCGGACCCAGGTGAAGCAGTTGTCCTCGCGCTTGAAGGAGCGACCCTCCTGCCGAAGCTGGCGGGCGAGCCACTCGCGGCCGTTGAGGCAGACCTGGATGCTGAAGGGGAACCAGGTTTGCAGGCGGGCGTTCATGAAGCCGAAGTCCGGGTGCAGGTAGTACTTGTACAAGTGTAGGCACTTTCCGGGCCGCAGGCGGAGCCCCCGCTTCTTGCGATCCTGGGAGCGGTGGTACTCGAAGGTCATGCACGGCTCGAGGGCCTTGAACGCGCAGATCAGCCCCTCCTGGACGGGGCTCTCCCGAAGGAGCCTGCGGGCCATGGCCTCCTTGTCCGTCGTTGGCCGGTCCAGGTAGACGATGGGCCGGCCGAGCTGCTCTGCCTCCAGGAGCGACGCCTGCTTGACCGACTCGGTGGTCTCCACGGCGTACCTCCTGAAGTTGAGCAGACGGACGCCGACCCTCTCCAGGAAGAAGAACATGCCGAGGTGGCGTATGAGGGACGGCAGCCCGCCACGGAAGACGAGGCGGTCGAAGCCGGAGAGGGTTCCGATGATCGAGGGGAGAAAGCGGGCGACGAACGAGTTCACGGCGTTCCTCCTGGGCGAAGGTGGTTTCCAAGACGTTCGTACCAGGATGGAACGCCGCTTTCAATCGGCGGGGAGGCGATGAAGCACGAGACGCTGACCGAGCGGATCATCGGATGCGTCGTCCAGGTCCATCGAACGCTGGGGCCGGGCTTCGTCGAGCCGATCTACCGCCGGGCCCTGGTCATCGAGCTACGCCGCTGCGGGCTCCACGTGGAGGTGGAGAAGGAGGTCGCCGTGTTCTACGAGGGCGAGAACGTCGGCACGCATCGGCTGGACCTGGTCGTGAACGAGGCCGTCGTCCTAGAGTTGAAGGCCGTCTCCGAGCTTGCTGCAGCTCACTACGAACAACTGCGCTCATACCTCCGCGCCAGCGGCCTCCAGGTAGGTCTTCTCATCAACTTCGGCCGCGAACGCTCTGACTTTCGGCGTGTCGATTCCCCCACCGCCTGACTCTCTCCACCTCCCCTCCTCCCCACCTCTCCTCTTCTCTGATTGGGTTGCGGGCGGAGCCCGCGCTGTGCATGGGGAGATCCTTCCCGCCCGCCCCTCCCCCCCCTGCAGGGCCGGGCCGCCGCTCGACGAAGCCTGCAGCGAGG
>CAYLZQ010000438.1:0-2460 GCA_964388045.1 uncultured Elusimicrobia bacterium
CTGGAGCTCTATCAAGCCGGCCTCAGGAGCGACGAGCATATCTTGCGCAAGAATATGGCGCAGGCTTTGGGCGCCATCGCCCGGGGTCTGGGCCCAGGCCATGCCAATGAGCTCTTCGGGCTTTACAGAGCAGGCCTCAGGCACAAGGATGTCGAGGTGCGGATTTCGACAGCGCGGGAGCTGGCCGGGATCGCCGAGATCATCCCTCTCGCCGTTCTGGAACCGATCGTCGGCGAGCTCAACGCGCGCTTCCCGGATGTCGAGAGGGGGTATGCCTGGAGCCTGCTCGCTCTCCTGACGGAGTCCGGACAGGAGCCTTCCGCGCTCTTCGCCTGGGATCCCCAGTCCTGGCAAGAGCTGAAGCGGCGGATGCCCCGGGCTTCCTCCTCCAGCCGGAGCCCCGGATTTTCCGACCTCATGATCCGGCATCCCCATGCCCTCGCCGCGTTGCGGTTCGTGGACCCGAAAGGGGCGAATGCCCACATCCTAGGGGTCGTTCATGAACACGGCCTGGAAGGCCTGGACTCCTGGCTTGGCTTCATGGAGCTCTACGGAGGCTCGGCGCCCGGCCGGGAGGAGCCGGAAGCGTTTTTTCCCCTGGCGCGGGAAGGCGCTCGCGCTTTTTTCAGCCTCAGCGAGCCGGGCCGGAGCCTGTGGCAGGAGCCTCTCTCCCAGGCTTCCATCCGGCCTCTGCTGCGCAAGCCTGAGCCTGGGCATTTGAAGCTCCTGGAATGGGCTTATGTGATGAGGGGGGCAGGCCATGCCGCGACCGAGTGGGGTTCTCTTGACGGCTCGCTCCATGAGGGACTCAAGGCCCTCAGTTCCAACGACCATCTGCGGACGGCGTTGCTCGTGATGTTCCTGAGGCTCGACGGGGGTCTGCCAGACTCCTTTTGGCGCAAGCTGATGGGACAGCCCCCGCAGAGCGCGGAGGAACGAGGGGCTTTGGGATTCATCGTCCGCATTCTCAATGGACCCTCCTTCCGAGCGGAAGGAGGGGAGATCCTGGAGCGCCACGGCTCGTCCGAAGACCGGATGGATTACGCGGCCGTCAAATCGGATTTTTTAAGAGGGCTCCGCGAGGGCCTGGGTTCCAGGCTTGGGCTGACTCCTAAGGAAGAGGCTGGATTCTTCGAAAACAGGGGATTGATGAAGGCCTCAAGCCGGGATGGTTTCCTGGAAAGCATCCTGACCCTTTCCTCGTTTCTTGGAGAAAAAGGGCTCGCATCCCTCAAGCGCCTCGTGACAGAGCTCTCCGAAAGCCGGGTCGAGGAAGAGCGCATCCTATACCGCAGGAGATACGAGGCCCTCAAGGGGCAAGTCCCCGATGATCTCTTGAAGCGCTGGATAAGGGATTATGAATCCCCGTCCCCGGATGACGGCGAAAGCGCCGGCGGGCGGGCCCTGCGGATTGATTGGTCCGTGCACCTTGATCAGATCCGCGCCCATTTGAAAATCGAGGAATCCGGAGCGGTCAAGCAACTGGAGCCGAGAGCCCGGGCCTTGGCCGAGCGTTTGGGAAAGGAGCTGCCTCCGTCTCCGGAAAGGGACGGTTTCCTGGGCTTGCTCGGAGCTCGGATGATCCCGGGCCTGCAGAAGGTTCTCGAGAGCCTTGAGGCCGCCCGGGCCCCGCCCGGGGACCTGGTGAGGGAGATGCTGCCTCTTTTGGGCAAGACCCATTGGATGCAGGACGTGCTGCCGGACCCTAAGGAAACCCTCAACGATTTCAGGAACCTGCTTTCGGTTTTCAATCCGCGCAAGCCCGCGAAGTCCCCCTTGGCCGAGACTTTTCATGCAACCGATGACCCGGCCCTGATGATCCAGATGGCCAATGAGCCCATCCCGACCTGCCAGAGATGCACCGAAGCCACAGGCCAAAACAAGAAGGGAGAATTGGTCAACAGGCTTCTTCTCGGCCAGATGAAACTGGGCTACTGGATGAGAGGCCATGAGCTGGCGGCCAGGGCCGTCTTGGAACTGGGTCAAGATCATCAGGGCAAGCCGGCGCTCCTGGTAGAGCGCCTGTATGCGAAACCGGGGGTGGCCTTAGACAAGGATCGGCTCGTGAAATCCCTCATGGAGTACGCGCGGTTTTTAGGGGTTTCCCATGTCTATTTCTCAAGGCATGGCGGTCAGACAGGCCAGGGATGGGAGGTGGCAGAGGATCAAGGCTACACGCTCTTGAGCGACCAGGGACTGGCGCTGATGCGGGACAGCTTCGGCAAGTCCGGCTCTGCCCCCGCTATCGCCGTGCCGATAGATGGCCGCCATGGCCCTGATTGATTCCTTCCGGCCAGGACTTTGGGCCTATTTCCTTGCATGTCCTTTTCGTGGTTCGGGGGTGCTTAAAGGCCCATAGGATCGGAAAAAATCCGGTGTAAAATAGGAATCCAGTGAAAAACGACAGGCCCAAGTCATTCGGACTGCTGGAGAAGCAGCTTGCGCTCGCCTTGTCAGCAG
>CAYLZQ010000439.1:0-2455 GCA_964388045.1 uncultured Elusimicrobia bacterium
CCCAGTACCTCTACCTCTCCTACGAGGACTACGAGAGGCCGGGCTTCGAGGGGGCCAAGTTCGTGATGTCTCCTCCCCTGAGGCCCAAGGGCAACGAGGAAAGGCTCTGGAAGGGCCTGGCCCAGAACTGGCTCCAGGTCGTCTCCACGGACCACTGCTCCTTCTGCATGAAGTCCGGGGGGGGAAAGCCCGGCAAGGAGCTGGGCAAAAAGGACTTCTCCAAGATCCCCAACGGGGCCCCCGGGGTTGAGACCAGGATGCTGCTCCTCTGGGACGCGGTCCAGAAGGGGAGGATCAGCGCCAACCGCTTCGTGGACCTGACCGCCACCACCCCGGCCAAGCTCTTCGGGCTCTACCCAAGGAAGGGCCACCTCTCCCCGGGAGCGGACGCGGACATGGTCTTGATAGATCCCAACAGGAAGCACACGATCTCAGCCAGGACCCACCACATCCGGGTGGACTACAACCCCTACGAGGGGAGGGCCGTCGCAGGCTCGATCAGGGACGTGTTCCTGCGCGGCTCCCACATGGTCTCGGAGGCAAGGTTGCTGGGAAAGGCAAGCCACGGGCAGTTTTTGCGCCGAAGCCCGAGGAGCTTTAATTAGGAGGCCCCCCGCAACACATAGCGGGAGTCGAGTCGGCTTGAAAGACAGTCTAGGGAGACCAAGCCGGCGCAGCCGGCGGCGTTTTCGGGGGTAGAGGAGGCAACATGACGACTTTGACCAAGACGAGGGCCCAGGCCCAGCCCGCCAGCCTCAAGCAGTGCATCGGCGGAAAATGGCTGGAGGGAAGCTCGACCAAGGAAGTGGTCTCCACCAACCCCGCCGACACCCGGGAGGTGCTGGCGCGCTTCAAATCCGCGGACAGATCCGACGCCCTGAAGGCCATCGAGGCGGCCCAAAAGGCCTTCCCGGCCTGGAGGGCCGTGACTCCCCCGGCCCGGGGCCGGATCATCGCCAAGGCCGCCGATATCGCCCGCGCGAAGCGCGACGAGCTTGCGGCCCTCATGACCCGCGAGGAGGGAAAGATCCTTTCGGAGTCCAAGGGCGAGACGGACAAGGGGATCACCCTGATGGATTGGTTCGCCGGGGAAGGCCTCAGGCTTATGGGAACGACCGCACCCTCCGAGCTTCCCAAGAACCTCCTCTACACGGTGCGCCAGCCCCTGGGAGCGGTCTCAGTCATCACCCCCTGGAACTTCCCATGGGCCATCCCGGTCTGGAAGATCTGCCCGGCCTTGGTGGCGGGAAACACCGTGGTCTTCAAGCCAGCCTCCCTGGTCCCGGCCGTGGCGGTGGAGCTCGTGAGGATCTTCGAGGAGGCCGGACTTCCGCCGGGGGTCTTGAACCTCATCCTGGGCTCCGGCTCAGCGGTCGGGGATATCCTGCTTGAGGATGCTCGGGTCAAGGCAGTCTCCTTCACAGGCTCCAACTCCGTGGGAAAGCGAGTGCACACGGTCTGCGGGGCCAGGGGAGTCAAGGTCACATGCGAGATGGGGGGGAAAAACCCAGCGGTCGTGTGGCAGGACGCGGACCTTGCTCTCGCCCTGGGCGGGATCATGAAGGGAGCCTTCGGCTCCACGGGCCAGCGCTGCACCGCCACCTCGCGCCTCATCCTCCACGAGAGGATCGCGGACAGATTCCTAGAGATGCTCCTTGCGGAGATGAGGAAGATCAAGGTCGGAAACGGCCTCGACCCCGCGGTCGGGATGGGCCCGGCAGTGGACGCGGCCCAGCTCCAGACGGACCTCGACTACATCGAGACGGCCGGGAAGGAAGGGGCCAAGCTCATCTACGGGGGAAGGAAGCTTACGGAGGGGAATCTCCAACACGGCTATTTCGTGGAGCCCACCCTCTTCGATGGGGTCGCTGCCTCCATGAGGATCTTCAGGGAGGAGGTCTTCGGCCCTGTCCTTGCTGTCACTCGCGTCAAGTCCTTCCAGGAGGCGGTGGAGCTCTCCAACTCCGTGGAGTTCGGCCTGACCTCCGCGATCTACACCCAGGACCTGACCCTGGCCATGCGCTTCGCAGACGAGGTCGAGGCCGGCATGGTCCACGTCAACAGCCCCACCATCGGCGGGGAGGCCCAGGTCCCCTTCGGCGGGGTCAAGGGCTCTGGGGTCGGGGAGAGGGAGATGGCCAAGGAGGGCCTCCACTTCTTCACTGAGCAGAAGACTGTATTCCTCGACTACACCGGGGAACGCCGGGAGTCGAACCTCTACTGATGAGCCCATTTCCTGCGGCTCTCGGGGGGGCCCTGGGAGGCATGGCCGGCTCTGCCCTGGCCCAGCTCGTCGTGGGCCTTGCGGACAGGGCAGGCTCGGAGGTTTGGCTCAAGGGCCCTTACGGCCCCCCCTTCTTCAACATCGCTCTCTTCATGGGCGTGCTTTATTGGGCCATCGCCCTGGGCATCGCCAGGCGCCCCAAGGCGGCCCTCCTTGGGTTCCTGGGCCCTT
>CAYLZQ010000440.1:0-2453 GCA_964388045.1 uncultured Elusimicrobia bacterium
ATCTTCCTTAGGGCGCCGCGGGGGTTTTCGGGGGGAAAGGAGCCGTTGTTATCATGAGGAAAGGCGGGATCGCCCTCTTCCTGGGACTGGCCGCCCTCTACGCGGCCTTCTTCGCGGCGCAGGCCTGGTGGCGCAGGGAGGTCCGGGCCGTGCGCCTGGAGACCTCCCGGAGCGCTTATTACCACTACGACTTCGTGGAGATCAGGCTGCGCAGCCGGGACCCCGGGCTCATGGCGCGTTGGAGGTCCTCGCCGCCCAAGGCGGCGGTGAAGCGCCAGGGACGGATTCTGACCACGGTGGCCGGGCTGCGCGAGGTGGTCCTGGCCTATGACCCGGGGCTGCGGGCCTGGACCGGGCGATGGCCCTGCCCGTGGAACGCGGAGCCCGGGAGCTATGAGTTGGAGCTCCTGGGGGAGGACCTCTCCGGGCGCCTTGAGAAGAAGCCCTTCCGGATCCTCACCCGGCGAGCCCGCCCCCTTCCCCGGGGCTTTGCCGCCCTGACCTTCGAGAGCGTCATGCCCTTGAGGACCATGAGGGTCCCGACCCCCTCCGGGCAGACCAAGGACTGGCGCGGCCTGCTGGACTGGGTCGAGTACCTGGGCGCGGACGCCTTCTGGATGCTGGGAGGCCAGACCCCCGGGGAGAGGCCCGGGGAGCTCTGGCTTACTTATAACCTCCCCATGATCCCGGCCCTGGCCCGGGAGTGCCGCAGGCGCGGCATCAAGTTCGGGGTCTACGTCATGTCCTACCTGACCATGTCCGAGACCAACAGGGTCCCAGGCTACGAGTACGCGCGGGACGTCCAGGAGGGCCGCAGCGTGGCCACCCGCGCGGTCTCCCTGCGTGATATGCGGCGCCCGGACGACGTGGCCGAGCTCCTGGTCCGCTTCCGGGACATCCCCGGGGTGGACTTCATCGGGATCGATTACATCCGCAACGCCCTCGGGGGCTACGAGCTCGCCGATGACTTCTACGCCGAGATGCCGGGGGTCTCCCCGCCTCCGGGCTGGGAGAGGCTCAGCCGGGAGGAGCGCATGGTCTACTTCGCGCGCAAGAAGGTCATGCGCCGCGACAAGGCCTTCATAGACGCCTGGCAGTGGTGGCGCGCCCGCCGCGTGGCCCATATCGTCAGACGGATCAAGGAGCGCGTCGGCGACTCCAAGCCCCTCTGGGCCTTCACCCTCACCTGGGACAAGGGCTGGCACCACGGCCAGGATCCGGTCATGATCAACGACGCGGGGGCGGACGTGGACGCCCTCATGCTCTACGAGGCCACGGCCCCCCAGTTCGAGGCCCTGCTGGCGGACTGGCGCCGCTACATGAGGAGGTCCGACGCCCAGCTCATCGTGGGGGACGTGATCGACTGGCCCCTCCACCAGAGGCATCCCCGGGGGCCCAGGGAGTTCACCCGCCGCTCGCTGGCCGCCATCGACGGCATTTACGCGGACGGCCCCGCGGCCGGGGTCTTCATCCACGACCTGGGCCGCGCCCTCTGGGGACGCCTGGGCCCCTGGGGCACCCTGGGCTGGATGGAGGAGGCCAGGAAGGTCGTTCAACACGCCAAATCCAATTCCCATTCCAAAAGGGTGGCCGCCCGATGAGGCCCCTGAGGGCTTGGCTGGGCGCGGCCCTCCTGCTACTCCTGCCGGCCTTCGCCCCCGCAGCCTGGGAGCCCCGGGGTCCGGAGGAGGGCTCGCGCGCGGCTTCCAAAAAGCCGCAGGCTCCCGCCTCTCCTGCTCCCCTGGCCCAGGCCTTGGGCCTGGTCTTCGGGCCCAGGGTCTGGCTGGAGGTTGGGCTCTCCTCGGCCCCGGTCGCCGAGCTGAGCAGGCTCGTGGAGGAGGGATACTACAAGCTGGAGATGCTCCAGCTTCTCCTGATGAGCGCGCGGGGGCGGCGTCCCTTGAGGGAGGCCCTGGAGAGGCGCAAGAAGGGCTCGAGGCTCTCCGAGATCGCCGCGCTCTACCGGCTCGACTACGACCGGCTCTACGAGTCGGCCCTGGCCGTGGAGGAGCTCCTGGACCGGGAGTACCTGCCGCGCTTCCGGGAGAGGCCCCTGCGGCCCAAGCGGGAGGAGCCTTGAGGGCTCTCTCTCTGGCCCTTCTCGCCCTGGCCCTCCCGGCCCGCGCTCAGCACTCGGGCCGAAACGCGACTTCCTCAGCGGCCCAGCACGAACGCTCCCGCGCGCAGGGAGAGGAGGCCTACGGAATCCTGGCCCGGCTCGCCCGCTTCGGCAACCGCCATGCCGGGGCTCCGCGCCGGGCCGAGGCGATCTCGCTCCTTGAGCGCCTCCTGGCCGAGCGGGGACTTAAGGTCTCGCGCCGCCCCTTCCGCGCGAAAGACCCCAGGAGCGGCCGGGACTGGGAGATGGCCAATCTAGTGGCCCGCCTGCGCCCCCAAGCCCCCTGCCGCTTCCTCCTGGGTTCCCACTTCGACACGCGCCACCTGGCGGAGGA
>CAYLZQ010000441.1:0-2444 GCA_964388045.1 uncultured Elusimicrobia bacterium
TTCTGCCCCGCGGGGGAGCGGATGGGGATGTTCTGGAGGTTGGGGTTGAGGCTCGAGAGGCGGCCGGTTTCGGTGCCCGTCTGGTCAAAACGCGTATGAACTCTCCCGGTCTCGGGGTCCAGACGTTCCAGGAGCCCCTCGATATAGGTCGATTTGAGCTTCGTGAGCTCCCGGTACTCGAGGACTCTCGCCGGGATGGGATGGCGCAAGGCCAGGGACCTGAGGGCCTCCTCGTCCGTGGAGCGGCCCCCCTTGGCGGTCTTGTGGACCAGCGGCAGCCCCAGCTTGTCGAACAGGAGCCCGGCCAGTTGCTTGGGAGAGTTCATGTTGATCGGCATTCCCGCCATCTCGTCGAGCCTGGCCTTGAGCTGGCCGATCTCGGCCTCGAACTCCCCCGCCAGCCTGCGCAGGGCGGCTCCGTCCAGGGCCACCCCTTCCCTCTCCATTGCGCGCAGGACCTCCAGCAGGGGGAGCTCGACCTCTTCGTAGAGCCTCAGGACCCCCGTCCTTTCCATCTCCCGGCGCAGCTCCTCGTGTCCGAGGGCCTTGGCCGCGCGGGCCAGCAAGGCCGAGCGCCAATCCCCGTTGGCCGCGGGATCGGCCTTGGGCCGCGCAGGGTCCAGGCAGTAGGCGGCCAGCCTCGTGTCGAAGAACGGTCCCCTGAGCCCCAAGCCCAAAGCCTCAAGGCCCGAGAGGCTCTCCTTGAGGTCGTAGCCGACCTTCAGGGCAGGCCCCTCCAGGATGCCGGCCAGGGCCCTCCTATGGGCCCTGGCCTCTTCCTCCTCCAGGATCGCGGTCCTGCCGTCCGCAAGCCCCAGGGCCAGGAAGCCCCGCGAGGAGGAGGCCAGGTCTCTGGCTGCGTTGCGCAGGGCCGTCACCGTGAGTACCCCTGCCGAGAGCTCCCTGGAGAGGTCCGCAAAGGGGCAAATCCTGAGGGGGGCCATGGCCGGCGCAGCCGGGGCTTCTCTCGTGGCCTGGAAGCCGCTCTCGGCTGGACGGCTCCCGGCCTGCCCCGCCCGGGCTGCCTGGGGGAGAACCTCCTTGAGCAGGGACTCGAACTCCAGGCGGCCGAAGACTCGGGCGAGCCTCTCGGGGTCGGGCTTGGGAAGGAGGCAGTCCGGAGGCGCCACGGAAAGGGGAGCCTCATCCGCCAGGCGCACAAGCCCGGCCGCTGTCCAAAGGCCCTCCTCCCCTTCGCTGAGGGCCTGCCTCGTCTTCGGGGGAATCCCAGGGTCCCCAGCCTTGGCCGCCTTCAGGATCCCTGAGAGGTCCCCGTACTTTTTGAGAAGCCTAGCGGCCCCCACGGGCCCTATGCCGCGGATCCCAGGCACGTTGTCCGAGGCGTCCCCGGCGAGAGCGAGGTAATCCACGACCGCCCCCGGCGGGACTCCGAGCTTCTCCTCCACCTGGGGAGGGTCCATCCAGGCCCCGGCAGTGACGTCCCTGAGCACGCGGATCCCCGGTCCGACCATCTGAAGGGCGTCCTTGTCCCCGGTCACGAGAACGGCCTGGTAGCCCTGCGCGACCCCGCGGCGGGCCAGGGTCGCCATAAGGTCGTCGGCCTCGTAGCCGGGGAGTTCGACGCAGGCAAAGCCCATCGCCTCGGCCATCGGGCGCGCGGCCTTAAGCTGGCCCAGGAGATCCTGATCGATCTCCCTGCGGGTGGCCTTGTAGGCCTTGTAGGCCTGGTGGCGAAAGGTCGGACCCGGGGAGTCGAAGCAGACGGCCACCCCATCGGGCTTCTCGCGCTTCAAAAGCTGCAGAAGCATGCGCGCAAAGCCGTAGAGGGCCCCCACTGGCTCGCCCCGGGAATTGGTCAGCGGAGGCAGGGCGTGGTAGGCCCGGTGGAGGAAGGCGTGGGCGTCCACCAGATACAAACGCTTCATGGGAGTAGGCTCAAGAGAAGGCAGCCCTCCCGGCCTCTAGGGAGCCGGCGGCCGAGGGCTTAGGCTGAGGCGACCAGGGAATCGAGGGTCTTCTTGATCTCCGCTTTGGAATGTACGCCGACCAGTTGCTCCAAGACCTTTCCCCCCTTGAAAAAAAGCAGGGTGGGGATCGCCGAAATCTTGAAACGGGCGGCCGCGTTGGGGTGCTCGTCCGTGTTGATCTTGGCCACGCGAATCTTTCCGCCGTACTCCTTGGCGAGTTCCTCGATGACGGGGGCGAGCATCCGGCAGGGCCCGCACCAGGGAGCCCAGAAGTCCACCAGGACCGGCTCCGGGCTCTGGACCACGTCCTTTTCAAAGGTCTCGTCCGTCAATTGGATTTCGGCCATCGGTTTCTCCTATCTTAAAGGGATAGCGCTCGGCGAAAGCATGCGGGGATAGGCTCTTAGGCGCGGCTCTATAATGATAGCAGGAGCGCGAGAATCTGTCAACGGGCAAATTTTTTGTGTCAGGAACGAATTAAAAGTGCATAGGTTTTGATGAATTTACGATTTAAAA
>CAYLZQ010000442.1:0-2442 GCA_964388045.1 uncultured Elusimicrobia bacterium
GCTGGCGTTCAAACTGGGAAATAGCCTTTGGAGGGCTGCCTCCGCGGCGACCTCGGCCTGGCTGAGCTCGACAGCGCTCCTGAGCATCTCCGGGCGGTTTCGAATAGCGGCGGAAACGGCCGCCGCCGCAGTCACCGCCGCGGTCGCGACCGAGGGCAGCTCAGCCAGGAGGGCCGGCTCCTCCGGGCTTCTCCCGATGAGGATGTTGAAGTGATAGAGGGATTTGAAACGATCGGCCTCGGCGCCCAAGACCCGAAGCTGGCTTGAGCGCCAGTCGGTCTCGCTTTTCAAGAGGTCGCTCTTGCTTTTCATGCCGTTTTTATAGAGGTCCTGGGTCAGGTCGTACTGGGCCTTCTGCGCCGAGAGATCCGCCTCGGCAACCTGCTTGAGGCGCTGCTTGAGGTAGAGGTCGAGGTAGGAGCGCAGGGCCTCGAAGGCCCTTCCCTGTTGGGCAAAGTCCAGGGAGACCCGGGCCAGCTCGCGCGCCAAGGCCGCCTGGCGGATCTTGCGGCGATCGAGGAAGCTGTTGAAAAAGTTGAGGCTCAGGGCCGCGTTGTAGGTCACGTCCGAGGCGTTCAAGCGCCAGGCGTGGAAGCGGTTGAACCAGGCCGGGTTGACGCCGTATGGATTGGCCTGGGCCTGGGCCGAGAGGGCGGGAAGCCAGGCCTCCCCGATCGCGGACCTCCACTGGGCCGAGGCCGAGCGGAAGGACTCCAGGGCTGAGGCCACCTCCGGGGATCTATCCAGGGCGAGGCGCACTGTGCCAGCGGGAGTGAAGTCGGCAGCCCGGGCCGAGGCTCCGAGCGCGAGCAGAAGAGCCGCCCACTTCATGAGGCAAGCCCCCCCTCCCGGGCGGTCTCCCGGGCCCAGGCCGGCTCTGAGACCTTGAGCCCCCACAAGACGAGGATGCTGATGGCGCCCGGCACGAGGTAGTAGGCGAGGCGGTAGAGCAGCACGGCCATCAGGGCCTTGCCCCAGTCCACCCCCAGGCCCTGAAAGACGGCGGCCATGGAGCCCTCCACGGCCCCCAGGCCCCCGGGCAGCAGTGGGATCAGGGTCGCGGCCTGCCCGGCCGCGAATCCAGCGCTCAGGGGCCCGACCGAGAGCTCGCAGCCGACGGCCTTGAAGCCGAGAAAGAGGGTCACCATGGCCATCCCCCAGTCCAGGCAGGTATAGGCGATGGTCCTCGTCAGGTGCCCCTTGTGCTCTCGGACGCGCTCCAGGCCGCGGTTCAACTGCTCCTCGAAGCGTTCGTAGTCCTCGCGCGGGATCTCGGAGCGCGAGAAAAAGTAGGCCGCGTGGTTGAGCCAGTGGAAGAGCCTCGCCATCAGACGGCTGCGCAGCTTGTGGTTGAAGAGAAAGGCCAGCAGGATTCCGGAGGTCCCCAGCAGGGCTCCAAGCCCCAGGAGGCTCTCCATGACGGCGATCCGGGCCCCCCCGAGGCGCAGGAGGAGATAGGCCAGGCCCTGGAGGACGATCACGGCCAGGACGATGTAGAGGATCGCGGAGCTCAAGACCGAGGCCGTGAGCGTGGTCCCATAGGGGACGTGCCTCTTGCGCAGGAGATGGGCCTTCAAGGCAAAGCCGCTCGCCCCAGCCGCGGAGATGAAATAGTTGGCCGTGGTCGAGACCAGGGCGATCCCCAGGACCTCGGCGAAGGGGAGGTGATATCCCAGGAGGGAGAGGACCTCGGAGAGGGCAAGCCCGATCATCGCGTAGCTGGCAAGCGCGCTGGCGATGGCGGCCCAGACCCAGATCCAGGCGACGGCCTGGCCCACGCTGAGCAAGGTCTCAAGGCGACCCGAGATCAGGAAGGCCAGCACGCCCAGGGAGAGGGCTGCCCCGCAGGCCAAGGCAAGGCGGCCTTTGAGCCTTCGCCCCGGCCATAACCCCGGCTCTCGCTCAAGGTTCCTGAGCTTCATCACTTTCAGGGAGCATTATATCAAGTATGCCTGATCCAATCAGGAAAGGGAGCCTGCTCAAGGATGCCCCGGGGGCCTCATTGACAAAAACCGGGAGCGGGGGTACACTCCGAGGGGTCCATGCTCTGGGACGGGCTGATGGTTCTCGGCCGCGCCACGCGCGGGATGCTTGCCCTGGCGGGCAGCCTCGCGCGCCTCAACCTCGCCCTCGCGGCGAAGGCCTGGGAGCTGCCTCGGCTCAACCTGCGGGTGGCGGCCAAGATCACCCTCAACCAAGTCTGGTTCACAGGCCTGGAGGCCGTCCCTCTGATCGTGGCGAGCGCCGCCCTGGTCGGCTGCGTCTCGATCATCCAGACCGCGAACCTCCTGACCGGGCTTGCCGACGAGATGATCGGGTCTGTCCTGGTTTCGATCATCGTCAGGGAGCTGGGGCCCCTGATCGCGGCCGTGGTCCTCATCGGCCGATCGGGGACCGCCATGGCGACCGAGCTGGGCTCCATGCGCTTGAGCGGCGAGCTGG
>CAYLZQ010000443.1:0-2440 GCA_964388045.1 uncultured Elusimicrobia bacterium
CGAGCGCGGCTTCTTCATGGAGAGCTTCCGGGAGAGCGAGCTCAAGGCCGCCGGGATCCCTCCCCTCATCCAGGACAATCTCTCGCGTTCCCGGCAGGGGGTCCTGCGCGGGCTGCACTACCAGAAGAACCCAACGGCCGTGGGCAAGCTGGTGCGCTGCGTGCGGGGCAGGATATTCGACGTGGCGGTGGACATCAGGAAGGGCTCCCCGACCTACGGCAGATGGGCGACGCTCGAGCTCACGGACGAGGGAAACCGCATGTTCTGGGTCCCGGCGGGCTTCGCCCACGGCTTTTACACCCTCTCGGAAACCGCGGACGTCCTCTACAAGGTCTCTGGCTACTGGGTCGCTGCCGACGACAGGGGCATCCTCTGGAGCGACCCGGCCCTGGGCATCCCCTGGCCCTCGCCAAAGCCCCTGGTCTCGGCCAAGGACGAAAGCCTTCCCCCCCTCTCCCAGGCTGACAACAACCTCACCTGGGGCTAGCGCCGCTGCGCCAGGCCTCCAGGACCTCCAGGAAATCCCGGCCGGGCTCGGCCCGCAGGCTCATGGGCTCCGGAAAGGCCAGGCGCAACTCCAGGGCATGAAGCATGAGCCTGGGCGAGCCCCCGACGGGGCGCTTGCTCCCGTAGAGCGGGTCCCCTAAAACCGGATGCCCCAGGGAATAGAGGTGGACCCGGATCTGATGGCGCCTGCCGGTCATGGGCTCGATCTCCAGGAGGGTCGCTCCGGAAAATCTCTCGCGCACCCGGAAGCGCGTCAGACAGGGTTTGCCCCCCTTTGCGACGCCCATGCGGCCAGAGCCGAAGGCGCGCAGGGGGGCTTTTACATTCCCCTCTCTCTCCACGCGCCCCAAGACAAGGGCCAGGTAGATCTTCTGAACCCGGCGCTTCTCGAACTCCCCGCAGAGGAACCGGTGGGTCTGGGCGTCCTTGGCAAAGAGGACAAGGCCGCTCGCCTCCCGGTCGAGCCTGTGGACCACGTACATCCTGCCTCCAAAGTGCCGCGCGACCTGGGCGCTCAAGGCCTCTCCCACGTCTCCCCGGCCCGGGATTACCACCTGTCCGGCCGGCTTTGAAACAGCAAGGAGACGCTCGTCCTCGTAAACGACCAGGGCGCCGCCCGGAAGGCTCACCGGGGGCTGGAGGAACCTTTGAGGGACTCCAGGGTGAGGAGCCACCGGCATTCCCGTTCAAACTCCAGGAGGGATTTAAACCCCAGCCCCCTATCTGCCAAGGAGCCGCCCCCACCAGGTCCGGCCCTCCCTGTCGGCCCCCTCGAACCAGGCCCGGAACTCCCTTGGGCTCTCGATCACCAGGGCCTTGCCGCGGCGGCGGTGCTTGACATGGGAGGGAAGGCAGTTCTCGTACTCCTTGATCTCGTAGTGCTGCAGGTCCTCCGCGAAGTGGACATGCGCCCGGTCGGTTTCCCACGCGATGCGGGCCTTGCGCAGGCGCTCGAGAAGATCCCGCCAGGCCTTGCGGCCGGGGTCGTAGAGCCTCTCGATGGGCTCCTGCGGGAAGTACTCAGGCAGGTCCCGGCCCGCGTGGCGGTAGAGGTCGGCAAAGACGCGCCGCGCGATCTCAAGCTCGTCCTCTGAGGGCGCCTCGGTCGAGTCGAGGCGCTCGAGATAAAGCTGGGAGAACCATCTAAAGAGCGGGTTCTCGGCCTTGAAAAGGCTCGCCAGGGCCTCCTTGCCCCGGCCGCCGGGAGAGAACTGCACGTCGAAGTCGAGCCTCTTGACCCTGGACTTGGCCCAGTCCCTGAGGGTGTAGGAGTTGGAGGAGAGGATGATCTGGGGCGAGACCCCCTCCTCCCCCCACCAGACCTCCCAGTAGGACTTCAGGACCTCCTCGAAGAGGGCAGGGCGGGAGGCCGGCGCCAAATCGTCGAAGACCAGGGGGAAGGCGGTCCCGACCGAGGCCGCGCCCATGATCTTGCGCTTGGTGAAGTCGCCGCCGCTCAAGGGCTCGATCAACCTGCCCGCGATGAGCCTGAGCGCGAAGCGCAGGAAGGTGGACTTGCCGTTGTGGGACTGGCCGTAGATGTAGAGGAAGCGCGGCCCCCTCGAGTCTATGATCCCGTAGCGCCGGCGCTTGAGCCTCATGTACTCGTTGGCGAAAGGGGCGGAGAGGATGGAGAGGAGGGCCTCGAACATGCTCACCTTGGCGAAGCGCGCGTCCAGCGCCTGGCCCAGGTCCACGGTGTTGAAATACCCATCGAGGTGCTCGAGGGCCGCGACGACGGCCGCGGGCTGGGGCAAGGGCTCGCTAAGGACATGCACCGCGCCGTCAAGCCCGAGCCTCAACTCCCGCCTCTCCCGGTCCACGCTGAGGACCGGGATCCCGTGCGCCTCCTGCACGTAGCGCAAAAATCCAGGGCCGCTCAAGCGCACCTCTCCGCCCGCGGCAAGGGGGCTCAAAGGGGCCAGCAGCCTCT
>CAYLZQ010000444.1:0-2435 GCA_964388045.1 uncultured Elusimicrobia bacterium
TGCGGCGCGGGCTGGGCCGCGGTCGGGCCGTTGACGCTCGGCGCGGGCGCCAGCGGCAGCACGACCTCCGTCGTGGTCTGCCCTCTGCGAGCCCTGAGCAGCTTGGTCATTGCTTTGGCACGCTAGGAAAAATTAGGCGGCTTTGGCTCTGACTTCTTCGCCACACCAGAAGGATAGCCCCTCAAACCAGCGTCCGTCAAGACCGTCCGGAATATATAAGCCCCGCAAAGCACCGCCGCCTAGACGCTATGAGGATTTCCTCAGCCGCGTCTGTGCCGGGCCTTCCTAGGCCCGGCCTAGGCCATGCGGCGCAGCCGCCGCAGCGCCTCTTCGTAAACCTCGCTATCGCGGCGGATTCCGACGGCAAGGACGAAGACCATGACTTCATCTTTATGGACGCGATAGACGATGCGGTACTGATCGAAAATGACGAGCTTCCGATAGTCTTTAAGCTCAAAGCGAAGGGGAGCGCCGGCCTCATCGGGCGCAACCGAGAGAAGCTCCCGGATCTTCGCCTTTATCTTCTCTTTGGTTTTCTTGTCGAACCGGCGGCTATCGCGGGTCGTGACCTCTTTGTGGACCTTGATCTTGTAGCAAATAGCTTCTGACGCGGCCTGCTTTACCACTGGTCCAGGTCGACAAAATCGCTCTTCTTGGCGGACCGGTCGCGCTCAAGGGCAAGGGTCCCTAAGACAAGGTCCTCGGCCATCTCCAGCATGGCCTCAAGCTTCTCATATTGGGCATAATCGAGCATCACCGCGATGGGCTTCTTATGGCGCTCGAGAATTACCCGGTTCTCCTTCAGGCGGGAAAGTATCTGCTCCGACTTGCTGCGGAGCTCGCTGATGCTGGCAAGAGTGGCGCTATTTCTTATGGTAATCATGGATCCTCCACTAATAAGGATAGCAGGAGAATTTATTTATGTCAATAGATATTATAAATAATGTAACATCAAATGGCAAATAATTTTGACCGTTGCTTGCAGAGCGATAGTCGTCGTCCAGAGGCCGTCTGCGCCAGGCAGCCAGGCCTCAACGCCCCGTGTAAGGTTTTGGGTATCACCGAAACCCCCGCCGGAGACAGAATCCCTTTGCCGCAGAGCGCTTCAAAGAACTTTGCCGCCTTCCGATCAGGACAAATAAAAGTGGATTTTGTTCGACGAGAGAGGATTATCCACAGCCGCCTCAAGTCTTCGTCATTGTGCTAAAATAAACGATCCCGCTTCCCTCGATAGAAGGGGATGGCGCCGAGAACCCGGAGACTCCGATCATGTCCCAGTCAAAGACCATGGATGGTGAAACCAAGCCCAAGCTCAGCCCTGGAGGCGCAGGGCCGCGGGCCCGGGGAGAAACGGCGCCTGAGGAGGCCTCTCAAGAGCCGGATGCCTTCTTCGTGGACCAAAACCTGAGGTCCTGGGCCTCCTCCCGGATCCTCTCCCGGGGAATGGATTACTACCGCAAGGGGCGCGTCGTCTCGCTTGAATCCTACGAAGGGGCCTGGGAAGAGCCCAATCGAGGCCCCGCCTCCTCTGAAGAGGCCCTGCCGCCAGGCAGGGAGGCCGCGCCGGGAAGCGGCAAGCGGGTCAAGGCCCTGGTGGAAGGGACCCTGGCTGAGCCGTATGAAGTCGAGATTCGGTTTAAGGCCGGGGGCATGCCTTCCGCCAAATGCACCTGCCCCTTTGACTGGGAGCCCTTGTGCAAGCACGCGGTCGCCGTCCTTTTGGCCTGGCAGCAGAAGGAGACGGGCTCAGAGCCCAGGCTCGGGACCCCCGCGGCCATGACCGAAGGGCCGATGGATTTGCGGGAACGCGAGAAGTATCTGCGGGAGCTCGCCGAGATCGAGAGGGAGCTCAGGCGCCAAGCCGCAAGGGAGCAGGACCTAAGGATCCGGCGCAAGCCCAGCCCGGCTCCCCTGGGGGCTTATTCAGTCTCCTCAGGGAGCCAGGACAGCGGGGGAGCCTACCAGGTGATCGTGCGGGACTCCGAGTGGAGGCACGCGACGTGCACCTGCCTGGATTTTAAGACCAACGAGCTGGGAACCTGCAAGCACGTCGAGAAAGTCAGGCTCTATCTGGGGTCCAAGGCCCGGGCCAGAGAGCTCGCGCAGGCCTCGGAGCGCCGGCGCCGGATTTCCGCGTATCTGGGGACTCGCGACTCCCATGAGCGGACCTACCCCACCCTGGAAGAGATCCGCTTCCATGTTCCCCCCGCCCTTCTGGGCAAGGCCCCGCCCTGGCTCAAGGAGCGCCTCGACCCGCAGTCCTATCTTCGAAACGGCCAGGCCGCGCGCCCCAAGGCCTTCTTCGAGGGGATACTCAAACGCCTGCGCTCCGAGGGCCTTGCGGTGGACGTGGATCCCAGGATCGGGGAAATCCTGCGCCAGGAAGAGGAGCAGCTCAAGTGGGAAGAAAAGATCTCGGAAACGGCCAAGCCGGG
>CAYLZQ010000445.1:0-2427 GCA_964388045.1 uncultured Elusimicrobia bacterium
CCCTCAAGACCGTCCGGCATGCCATCACGCATCATAGGATCTCGGTCGAAGTGCGGAGGGCATGCCTCGAAGGAGACCCGCCCTCCGAGGCAGCCTGGGCTCTCCGCGCCAGGCTCAGGGACCAGCTGGTCTCCTCCCTCTGGCTCAAGTGCCTGGGAAAAATTCCACAACTTCAGCAGTACGCCTGCAACCTCCCTCCTCAAGCTCGAGCTTCGTGCCAGGCTGGCTCTCAGAGACGCGGATCATGGCCAAGACAACGACCGCTCCAAGCCTCGGGGAGTAGGCAGCGCTCGTGACCCGGCCGATCTCCTTCTCGGCATGAAAAACCCTGGTCCCCGGGGCCGGCGGGGCCTCCCCGGAAACCCTCAAGCCGGCCAGGATCCTGTTGATGTGGCCCAGATTCTTGACGCGCGCGATCGTTTCCTGGCCCAGGTAGCAGCCCTTGGTGAAGCTGATCGCCTCCTCCAGCCCGGCCTCCAGCGGGATCGTGTCCTGGTCCATGTCCACGCCGAAGAGGGGAAGGCCCCTCTCCAGCCGCAAGGCGTTGAAGGCCTGGGAGCCCGCCGGCTTAAGACCCAGGGGACGCCCTCCTTCCGTCAATGCCTGCCAGAGGGCTTGGCCAGCCTTCACGGGGCACAGCACCAGGCACCCCTCGGGCCTGAGCCTAGGCTCAGAGAGGAGCCAGACCCTGGAGCCCTGCCATTCCCCGGCCCGAACCTCGTAGGGCCGGGGAGCCTCCAGCCTTCCGAACACGGACTTCTCAACCAAAAGGGCCTTGGGGCCCGCCAGGTAGAAAAGGCAGAATCCGCGGCTTGAGTCCTCCATTGTGGTCTGGCTCAGGAGGATAATCCTTGAGAGGTCCCGAGCGAGATTCGCGGCAGCCGAGGGCCGGGCCAGAGCCAGGAGCTCCGAGCCCAGGTCATAGAGCAGGAGGTCAGCCCTGAGCTTCCCCTTGGGAGTCAAGAGGCAGGCGGGAAGTCCAGCCAGGGGCTTGAGGCCGGCGACGTCGTTGGTCAGAAGACCGTTCAAGAACCTCCTGCGGTCAGGGCCTATGAAGAAAATCTTGGAGAGAAAGCTCAGGTCCGAGAGGCCTGCGCTCCCTTGAATGGCGGCGTACTCCTCTTTCCAGCCCGAGTAGGCGCAGGGGATCTCCCAGCCCTCCTGCTCCTCCCATCGGGCGCCCAGGCGGGCGTGAAGGTCGTGAAGGGGTAGACGCGGCATCACTGAGTATTTTACACCAATTTTTCAGGGAGGATGGGCCAGGCGAACGCAGGCCTTGAGGCTGCGGTTGAAAATTGCCTATACTGCCAGTGTGAAGCTCGTCACCTTCGAGGTCAAAACTCCCGTCGGGCCCGTCGAGCGCCTGGGCGCCCTGGATGGGGGCGGCCTCGTGGACCTGAACTTCGCCTACGCCCTGATGCTTCACCGAAACGGAAAGGCGGGGGCAGGTCGCCTGGCCGAGGCCCTCCTGCCCCCGGAGATGCTCGCCTTCCTGGACATGGGGGAGGACTCCATCGAGGAGGCGCGGCACGCCCTGGCCTTCGCGCGGGCCGCGCGCAGCCAGGGGGAGGGCCTCACAGGCCCGCGCGGGGAGAAGATCCTCTACGGGGAAGACGAGGTGCGCTGGCTTTCCCCCTTGCCCAGGCCCAGGTCCCTGCGCGACTTCTTCGCCTTCGAGGAGCACGCCAGTCAGGGAGCGGCTAGGCGAAAAGAGGCCCTTGCGCCCGAGTGGTACGAGCAGCCCGTCTATTACAAGGGCAACCACCGCGAGATCTACGGCCCGGGGGACGTGGTCCCCTGGCCGAGCTATACCCGCAGGTTTGACTTCGAGGCTGAGATCGCCTGCGTGGTGGGCAAGAAGGGCAGGGACCTCTCCCCGGAGGAGGCTGCCGGCCACATCGGGGGCTACACCATCTTGAATGACTTCTCCGCCCGTGACATCCAGAAAAACGAGATGGTCCTTAGGATGGGCCCGGCCAAGGGCAAGGACTTCGCGACCGGCCTGGGCCCTTACCTGCTCACCTCCGACGAGCTTGCCTCCCCCAACGGCCTCACCGTCTCGGTATACGTCAACGGCGAGAAGTGGAGCTCCGGGGACACCAAAGACCGCTACTGGAGCTTCCCCACCATGCTCTCCCACGTCTCCCAGGAAGAGACAGTCTACCCAGGCGACGTCCTGGGCTCAGGAACCTTTTACAAGGGCTGCGGCCTGGACCTGGACCGCTGGGTCAAGCCCGGCGACGCGATCGAGATCACGGTGGAGAAGCTCGGGACCCTCAGGCAGGTGGTGGGAGCCCCCAAAGCCCAGAGGCACCTGAAGTACACCAGGGAGGAGGCGAGGTCCGTTGGCTCCCATCGTTAGAAGGGGCCAGGTCCCCAGGACCCCTCACACCGAGTTCTACGCCAAGGAAGGAGTGCTCTCCCTTG
>CAYLZQ010000446.1:0-2427 GCA_964388045.1 uncultured Elusimicrobia bacterium
AAGGAGGTCATGACCCCGATCGGGATGACCAGGGTCAGGGCCAGCCGCAGCGGGGCGGCGTAGACGTCCACCGGGAACTTGCCCAGGAACATCATGTCCCGGTAGATCCAGATCGCGTTCTCGAGCTCCTGGGTGCGGACCGCGAGCCCGGCCACGAAGACGTGGATGGCGAGCGCGATCCCCACCCCGTTGGCCGTGAGGAGGAGGTAGAGGAGGTGGCGCCCAAGGCCCAGCCCCTCCGGGAGCCTCGCGAAGACGACGCCGACAAGGGCCAGGACCGGCAGCATCGTCAGGATGTCCAGGAAGTCCACGCTCGTCATGAGCAGCCGCAGGAGCGGGGGGCAGGGCTGGATCAGGTAGAAGTCGAAATCCCCGTCCGCGACCGCGCGCCTGGCCCCGTAGATCCCCCGGAAGAATATCTGGGCGGTGATGTCCACCAGATTGAAGGTCAGGAAGAAAAGGGCCATCTCCACCAGGCTGTAGCCCGCCAGGCTCTGGGTGTGCTGGAAGACGGCCAGCACGAAGGCGAAGAAGAAAAGCAGACGCACGAGCTTGCCCAGGAAAAAGCCGAGGGAGCCCAGGGGATAGGCGAGCTGGGCCTGAAGGCTCATCCCGGTCATCTGGAGCCATACGGCCCAATGACGGGCAAGGGTTCCCGGCAAGGAGGGCATGGGGCCAAGCCGTCCGCCGTCGCCGCTCATCCCCCCTCCGCCGAGTAGTTTTGAAGCCCCACCCTCCAGAGGGCCCAGGAGGCCCAGACGAAGGCTGAAAGCCACAGGGCCTGGATGAGCAGTATCCCGGCCGCCTCGGAGGTCGTCACTCGTTCCAGGTAGATGTTGATCGGGAAAAAGACCATGTAGGGGAAGGGGCTCAACTGCAGGGCCTTCTGGAGGAGGGCGGGCAGGACGTCCAGCGGGAAGAAGGCCCCTGCCGCGAACTGCAGGAAGAGCTCGAAGCAGAAAAGGGGCCCCCCGGACTCCGAGGTCCAGAAGGCCAGGGAGCAGACCATGAACTCCAGGAAGAAGAAGATCAGGGAGGACATGAGGATGGCCAGGATGAAGAGCGGCCAGGTCCCCAGTCGCGGGAGGTAGACCGGGGCCCCGAAGAGGGCGATCAAGACCCCGAGCTCCAGGAATGCGGCCAGGAGATGGACCGTCTTCTGGGCCATGTCCAGGGCCAGGCTGTAGCCGCGGTAGCTGATCGGGCGGACCAGGTAGGAGGAGATCCTGCCCGAGGAGATCTCCCCGACCAGTTCCCAGCCCCGGCCGGTGAAGACGAAGGAGCGAAGGATGTTCATGGCCAGGACGTAGGTCAGCATCTGCTCCCAGGAGTAGCCCAGGAAGGAGCCGCGGCTTGCGAGGAGGGCCTTCCAGAAGTAGTAGAGGCTCACGATCACCGCGATTCCTCCCAGGCGGTCCATCAGCAGGGAGGACCTCCTCTGGAGGACCTGCTGGAGGGCGATCCCGTAGGCGGTGAGGTATTTTCTCACGCGTGCGTGAAGATCCGGCGCACGATCTCGTCGATCGGGGCCTCCTCGATCGTGAGGTCGGCGACCGGCAGGGTCCTCAAGAGCTCCGCCGCCCGCCGGGAGACCTGCTCGCGCGGGACCTCCAGGACCGCGCGCAGGCCCCCGTTTTCCACGAGCTTCCCCAGGCCCTCCAGGCGGGAGGCCTCCACCTCCCGGTCGAAGACCACCCGGATCACCTTGTGCTCGGCGTAGCGGGAGACCAACTGGTCCAGCCTCCCGTCATAGAGGAGGGAGCCGCGCTCGATGATGAGGACCCGCGGGCAGAGCTCCACCACGTCGTCCATGTTATGGCTGGTGAGGAGGATGGTGGCCCTGTTCCTCCGGTTGTACTCCCGGATAAAGGTGCGCACCTTCTTCTGCATGACCACGTCGAGGCCCAGGGTCGGCTCATCCAGGAGAAGGAGGGCCGGCCTGTGGAGGAGGGCCGCGGCGAGCTCGGCTCTCATCCTCTGGCCCAGGGAGAGCTTCTTGACCGGGACCGAGAGGCAGTCCGCAAGCTCCAGGAGCTCCACCAGCTCCCCCAGGTTCCTCCGGTACTCCTCCTCGCTGAGGCCGTAGATCGCCTGGTTGAGCCGGAATGTCTCCTGGGCCGGGATCTCCCACCAGAGCTGGGTGCGCTGGCCCATGACCAGGGAGAACCTACTCTGGAAGGCCGCCTCGCGCCTCCAGGGGAGGTGGCCCAGGACCATGGCCTCGCCCGAGGTGGGGGTGAGGAGGCCCGAGAGCATCTTCAAGGTCGTGGTTTTTCCCGCCCCGTTGGCCCCGAGGAAGCCCACCAGTTCCCCCTCCTCGATCGCAAATGAGACTCTGTCCACCGCGCGGATGGTCCGGGTGCGGCGCTTGAAGAAGGAGCGCAGGGCCCCAGCAAGGCCCGGGTCCTTTTCTGGAACGCGGTAGTC
>CAYLZQ010000447.1:0-2421 GCA_964388045.1 uncultured Elusimicrobia bacterium
CGCCCATTAAAGCGGTACGTGAGCTGGGTTCAGTACGTCGTGAGACAGTACGGTCTCTATCTACCATGCGCGTCAGGAAACTTGAGGGGAGCTGACCATAGTACGAGAGGACCTGGTTGGACGAACCTCCTGTATGCCAGTTGTCCCGCCAGGGGCATCGCTGGGTAGCGGAGTTCGGAAGGGATAAGCGCTGAAAGCATCTAAGCGCGAAACCCACCCCAAGATAAGGTTTCCCGTCCCGTGCCGCAAGGCATGGGCCTAAAGGACACCGGAAGACTACCGGTTTGATAGGCCGCGAGTGTAAGAGCCGCGAGGCTTTGAGCGAAGCGGTACTAATCGTCCGTGAGGCTTGGCCATATTCTTCGATCGTTGCCGCGTCCCGTCCCGAGAGGGATAGGCGCGGCCGGGAGCAGTTCCCGGGTAGTCGCTTGATTGTTCTCGAAATATGCTATAATTTTAAACGGGTCTTTTGCCGCAGCATTGCGGCGGTTTTCGAGGGTAGAGGTTCCGGACCTAGCCAGACTCCCTCCTCAAGTTGATTTTGTTTGAGAGGCGGATGAGACCGGTGATTATTCCGACAGGGAAACACCCGTTCCCATTCCGAACACGGCAGTTAAGCCTGTCAGGGCCGATGGTACTAACGCCCAACTCGGCGTTGGGAGAGTAGGTCGTTGCCGGTCTCATCAACCTCTTGAACGCCATTGATATGAGCCGGGGGCGCCTTTTTGTCTCGGGGCGTCCCAGTTTCTTGTCAGAGGGCAACGACTCACCTCCCCCCGGGGAAGGGGGCTGAGCAGTTACGTCAGAGGAGCCTTTAAAGGGATGAAGCTGACCAAGTCCGATAAGATTGAGAGGGCCAAGGCTCTCGCGGAGAGCCTCCAAAAGGCTCCGCACCTCTTTTTCACAGAATTCCAGGGGCTCAAGTTCACCGAGCTCGACGATTTGCGCGGCAAACTTAGGCCCCTGCGCTGCCGCTTCGCGGTGATCAAGAACTCCCTGGTGCGCTATGCCTTGAAGAACGCCGGAGTGGACGGGGGTGATTCGAAGCTGCTTAAGGGGCCTATTGCCCTGGTGGTCTCCCAGGAGGACGACCCAGTAGCCCCGGCCAAGGTCCTGGCGGCTTTCGCCAAGCAATTCCCTCAGCTTAAGATCAAGGCCGGGCTCGTCAGTCGCAGGTGGATGAGTCCCGCTGAGTGCGACAAGCTCTCGACTCTGGGCGGCAGGCCCGAACTCTTGGGCAAGCTGGCCGGAACGCTCTACTCCGCCATCTCGCAGGCTGCGGGGGTCCTGCAGGCCCCGGTCAGGGATTTCGTTCTGGTCCTGAAGGCGCTGGAGGATAAGAGGAAAACGGAATTTCAATAACTGCGCGGCCCCTGCCTTTGCAGGGGCCTTGCGACAACTCGGCCGCGGCCACGGCCTTAAACAATGGTCGGCGGTCCTGTCGCCGCTAAACTAAGCTCAGCGGCCAGGGTAAGGTTCCTGAATAGTCGGAACGCCGTCAAAAAAAGGAGAAGTTCATGGCAACGGCCACGAAGCTGACCAAGGATGAGATCGTGGAAGCGATCTCCAGCCTGAGCGTTCTCGAGCTCTCCGAGCTCGTCAAGGCGGTCGAGGAGAAATTTGGCGTGAAAGCCGCCCCCGTGGCGGCGATGGCGGCCCCCGCCGCTGCGGCGGGGGCGGCTCCGGCGGGCGGAGCCGCGGGCGGGGGAGAGGAGAAGACCGACTTTGCGGTCTTTTTGGCCAGCGCGGGCGACAAGAAGATCCAGGTCATCAAGGTGGTTCGCGAGCTCACCGGCCTTGGCCTCAAGGAGGCCAAGGACCTGGTGGAGGCCGCTCCCAAGGCCGTCAAGGAGGGCGTGCCGAAGGCCCAGGCCGAGGAGATGAAGAAGAAGCTCGGGGAGGCGGGAGCCACCGTCGAATTGAGGTGATGCCGCGTCGCCTCCCACTGCGAAAGCCCCATCCGTTGAGAGCCGCCCCAGGCCCGGTCCTGCCGGACCTGGGACGGGCTGTTTATAGGGGTGTTGGGCCGTCGGCTGAGAGTTGAGGACGTGTCGGGGGTGAACGAGTGAAACAGATCAACTTCGGAAAGATCCCGCAGGCGATGCCGCTTCCGGATCTGCTCGAGATGCAGAAGAACTCCTTCCGGGACTTCATGCAGATCGAGATCCCTCCCGAAGAGAGGAAGCTCGTGGGCCTGCAGGCCGCCTTCATGGACGTCTTTCCGATCGAGTCGGCCGACGGCAGCATGGTCCTGGACTTCGTGCGCTACGAATTCAGTCCGCCGCGCTGGTCGAGCCCGGAGGAGGCCCAGGCCCACGACTCCACCTACTCCCAGCCGCTCAAGGCGATCCTGCGCCTTTCCTCCTGCCAGCCCTCCGGCAAGCTCAAGCAGATCATCGAGCAGGAGGTCGTCCTCTGCGA
>CAYLZQ010000448.1:0-2420 GCA_964388045.1 uncultured Elusimicrobia bacterium
CATCTTGAACTTAAGGCCCTCCATCATCAACTCCCGGGCCACCTTGGACTTCTCTTTATCCTCCGCCGCGGCTAAGGCTTTGAGCTGCTTTTCCTCCACGCCGCTTAATCGAACGCTCATGACCGGCATAGAAATCACCTCGCTTTCTGAATCCTTTCCCGCGCATCTTCCAATATGCGCACGCTATAGCGGCCGACCCTTTCGAGCTTTTCAAGCTTTGACAAAGCCGATTCCCGGCTCAACCGCCCCTTACGACACAACTCCACCAGGACGTGAATGGCGGTCATGAAGGGAATTCCCATGATTTTCGCCGCTTTGATGGCGGGCCAATCATCGGTCCCTATGGGAGCCTCCTTCTCCTTCGCAAGAAGCAGGGCCTCGGCTTCGCCGGCCTCGAGCCCGAAATCCCCCTGAACCCGCCTGCGTCTCTCCGCGCGGGCCGGCTTTAAGACACGGAGCTTCCCGGCGCGAAGCATTGTCGCTATGACTCGGGCATCATAGAGATCGGGCTTGGCCAGGGCTTCCCTTTCAACCTCCGGCGGCACGGCTAACGGCGTTTTCTCGGCCAGGAGCGGCAACAAATCGCACTTTGCCAGCAGGATGAGAGTTGAGGCATCCAAGACAAGCATGTAGTTTTATATACTACAATAGTATACACCAGCTTGCGCCCTCTGTCAATAGGTCGGCCCATAGGTCGGCCCATAGGCCCATCCCCTGGTCCTATTTTATATAGGCCGTTTGCCGAGGCCTGGATAGGCCCCTTGTTTCTATTCTCTCTCCCGGCTCCAGCGGTAGAATGATCCAGCCGCGCTTAACCTTTCCGGATGACCCCGAAGAAAATCCTCTCCTGCGGACTCGCCCTCCTGCTCTCCGCGCTCTCCCCTGGCTGGCAGGGCACTGAGGCCCTCGCAGCCTCCTTCAGGGCCGGCGGGAAGATAAACCCCAACCGCGGGGGGGCCAGAGCGTCCTCTCCTGCCTCATCGCAGCTCCCAAAACCTCCCGGACGAATCTCTTTCCACGGCGAATTGAAGACGGCGGCCCAAATTCAAGCGGCGCCCCCAATCCAAGAGGCTCCTGCGGCCAGCCATCCTTCCCGGGCAAAAGAGGCGTTCGCCGCGCGGCGGACCACCGAACTCCAGGGGGGGATTGCCGAACCCCTGCCGGCCGCTCCTGGGAAAGGCGCCGACCTCCCCAGCCAGGCCGAGCGAACCGCCCGGGAACTCCTTCAAACGCTCGACGCGGCTCATGTCGATCCCGGAAAAGCCGATTCCGACTTAAGAGCCTTCTACGACGCCCAGAAAAAATCGGGGCAAAGTCCGGTGCCCGCCCAGGGATCGGAACCGGCAGCCCATTGCGGCCTCTGGCGGAGCATGGAGAAGGGCCTCTCCAAGGTCCTGGGCGCCCGGAACCTGCCGAGCCGCGCCGAGGCCTGGAGAGGCCAGAGCGCAGATATCCTGCGCAACGAGCCAAGCCTGCCCGTGGAGGCAGCGCTTCTGAAGGCCTTCGCCAGGGTGCATCTGCTCGATCCCGCTCCATCCCAGGTCCTCTCGCGCCTTCTCTCCGGGAAAGCCAGCCTGGTCAAGGAAGTTCCCAGGACCGAGATCCACAGGGTGGTCAGGATCGGGGACGCGCTCTACGCAGCCACCCTCAAAGGCTTGTACTCTCAAGGCCCGACAGGGTGGGGCAAGATCGCCAGCCCCTGGGGAGTCAAGGACATCGCTCGATACCAGGGCAGGCTCACTCTGGGAACCTCCCATGGCCTTTACGCGAAGGAAGGCCGCTCTTGGAAGAAAGTCGCCTTGAGCCCAGTGACCCGCCTCCTCGAGGTCAAGGACGGGCTCCACGTCGCCACCCCCTCCGGTTTATTCAAGCTGGGCCAAGAAGGCTGGGACTTGGAGGGGAAGTCCATCACGGCCCTGGCGGAATGGGACGGGAGCATCTACGCAGGCACCGAGTTCAACGCAGGCCCTCAGGAAGGCCTTTACCTGGTCAAGCCCAGGCCCCGCCGCCTCCTCCCCCATGAAGTCTACTCCCTGACCGCGATTGGGAAGAGGCTTTTCGCGGGGACCGCCGAAGGCCTCTACTCCTTCGAGGGAAAAACGAGAAGCCGGGATCGGAGAGCTCCCCAAGCCCTCCATGTGGCCGAGATAGGGGGAAGCCTTTACGCAGGCGGCTTCGATGGGGTTTACCGGAAAGGGGAGAAGGATTGGAGGCTTCTTCCCTGGTGGGAAAACAAGGCGAAAGGAGAGCATGCCGAGGCCTCCCCGGTCAATCACCTCCACGAAAATTTTGACGGGACCGTTTATCTCTCCACCTACGACGGCTTGGCCGCCTTCTGGCCCTCTGAAGGCATGGCTAAGCTGGCCCAGCAGGACCTGTCTCTTATACACATCTGACGCTGCCGACGATCTTACGCGTGT
>CAYLZQ010000449.1:0-2400 GCA_964388045.1 uncultured Elusimicrobia bacterium
GAGGTACAGCTCGGCCAGGCGGCTGATCGCCCCGAGGTTGCCGGGGTCCTGGTTCAGGATCTGAGCGTACTGCCGGGCCGCCTCTTCAACCTTCTCCTGATCGGTGTAGAGGACGCCCAGGGAGAACCGGGGTCTCGGATCGGCGGGGTCAATCCGGGCCACCTCCTCGAAGGTGGCGGTCGCTTCCTCGATCTCGTTGAGCTTGAGCTGCAGCAGCCCCAGGCGCAGGAGGACCTGAAGGTTCTCCGGGTCCCGCTCGAGGACCCTGCGGTAGCGGCGCTTCGCCTCGGGGAAATCCTCCTCCCCCTCGGCCAGCAGGGCGCTCAGGTACTGGGCCAGCCCTTCCCGCCGGCTGAGGAACTGCGCGTCCGCCCCCCGCCGCAGGGCCGGCGTGCTCAAGGGGAGCATCCCCTGGGAATCCACCGCCCAGGCGATCTGATCCCCCTGCCGGCAGCCAGCCAGCGCCCCGGCCAGAAAAATCAAAATCCAAATCATCGCTTTCCTGTCTAGAACCCCGCCATCGCGAGAGTGCGCCAAGAGGTCATTGCGAGGAGGCCCTCAGGCCGACGAAGCAATCCCAATGGGATCGCCACGGCCCGCTTCGCGGGCCTCGCCCTAGCTCTTCTTGTGCCGGTCTCGGCGGAGCCGCTTCTTCCGCTTGTGCTTGGCGATCTTCTTCCGCCGCTTCTTCTTCAGGTTTGGCATCGCTCTCCCTAGTAGATGATTTTGCTCAGCGGATACTCGATGAGCCCTTCCGCCCCCGCCTTCTTGAGCTCCGGCAGAAGGGAGCGCACCACCTTCTCGTCCAACACCGTCTCCACCGCGAACCATCCGGTCGTGCTCAGGGGGGAAACCGTCGGCCGCTTGAGGGCCGGCAGGATCCTCAGGACCGCCTGGAGCGATTTCTTGGCCACGTTCATCTTGAGCCCCACCTTGCCCCGCGCCGCGATCGCCCCCTTGATGAGGGTCGCGATGGACTCCAGCTTCCGACGCTTCCAGGGGTCCCGCCAGGCCGCCTTGTTGGCGACGAGCTGGGTGGTGGAGGTGCAGATCGTGTCCACGATCCTGAGCTTGTTCGCCCGGAGGGAGGATCCGGTCTCCGTGAGCTCGACGATCGCGTCCACGAGCCCAGTCCCCACCTTGGCCTCGGTCGCCCCCCAGGAGAACTCGACGACGGCGTTCACCTTGTGCCCCTTGAGATAGGACCGGGTCAGGGCCACGAGCTCCGTCGCGAGCCGCTTGCCGGCCAGGTCCTTGGGCCGGGTGATCTTCGAGTCCACCGGCACCGCCAGCACCCACCGCACCGGGTCCAGCCCCTGCTTGGAATAAGGAAGCTCAGCCACCTTCACGACGTCGGAGCCGTTCTCCAGGATCCAGTCGTTGCCGGTGATCCCGGCGTCCAGGGCCCCCGCCTCCACGTAGCGGGACATCTCCTGCGCCCGGAGAAGGGTCACCTCCATCTCCTCGTCGTCGATCGTGGGAAAGTAAGAGCGCTCCGTGACGTTCAACTGGAAGCCGGCCTGCTGGAACAGCTTCACCGTGGATTCCTGCAGACTTCCTTTGGGCAATCCCAACTTGAGTCTCATTCTCCCTCCCGTCTCCTCGGCAAACAAAAGAAGCGCTATTATACGGGCTCGCTCACCCTAAGTCAACCGCTCCCCGTCGGAAAAATCCATCCACAAATAGCAAGATTTACGCATCGAATAACCCAAGAGGGGTCGGGTCGACCTGGCACCTTTTGCCCCTGGGCTCGATTTCGGGTAGAATAGCCCCCATGCGCTGGGTCCGCAAATATGTCGGCTGGATCGCCGGGGCAGCCGTGGGCGGGTTTCTCCTCTGGGTGGTGGCGACCGCCGTCACCATTCAGGGCGTCTCCGCCCAGAATGCCGGCACCCTCTTCGGACGGAGGGTCACGCTCGAGGAGTTCCGCCGGGCGCTGGACGCCGTCACCCACCAGGCGGTCCTCGTCTACGGCGACCGGTATCGCCAGCAGGCCCCGCCCAACGAGCTCATCCAGCAGGCCTGGGAACGGCTCATCCTCCTCAAGGAGGCCGACCGCAAGCGGATCCGCGTCAAGGACGCTGAGGTAGTGGAGGAGCTTGCCCGGCTTCCTCTATTCCAAACGGAGGGGGGCGGCTTCGACACGCGCGGCTACGAGGCGGTCGTCCGCTACACCCTGGGCACCAGCCCCCGCCTCTTTGAGGAGGAGACCCGCGAGAACCTCCGGATCCGCAAGCTGATCGAAAGCTCGGTGGGAGAGCCCTCCCTGACGGAGGAGGAGGTCCGGGAGGGGTTCCGGCGCCAGGAGGAGCAGATCCGGGTGAGTTACCTCCTCCTGCCCGCGGACCACGAACCCCTCGCCCGGGAGCTGGCCCTGTCTCTTATACACATCTGACGCTG
>CAYLZQ010000450.1:0-2393 GCA_964388045.1 uncultured Elusimicrobia bacterium
CACTGGCGCGCCCGCCACTGGTTCGGGGTAGAGCGGATGGTGGAGGAGTACGAGTCCTTCTACCGCCTGATGAACGCCAGGTTCATCGAGCGCGATGGCAAGGCGGTTCCGGTCAGATCCGACGGAACGGCCCTGACTCCCCGGGAATACCAGGAGGAGTACCGGAGCCTGGAGGCCCAGCCCTGGGCCAAGCCCCTCGGGCTTGTGAGCCCTGAGGATTACCAGAAGACCTACGCGAGCCTGGAATCCAAGCCTGCCAAGCTCAAGGCCATGGCGCAGGCCCTGAAAAGGGAATTTTCTCCTTCTCCTGAGAGGGTCGCGGCCTTTTCAGTTCTCAGCCCGCAAGCCGGGGCCAAGAGGCTGGGCCAAGCCAACCGGAGCTGCGCCAGGAGCCTGGCCAGGATGGCCTCCGAGGACGAGGCCGCTGCAACGGAAGGCGCCCGGGCCTTCCTTGGCCCTGATTGCTCCCTCTTCTCAGCCAGGGCCCTTGGCCAAAAGGACGATGAGCTGGCCGCGCTCCAGCTTCTTAAGGCAGGCAAAGGGGGGAAAGCGGCTGAGAGCTTCGACTCCCTCCTCAAGACCCTTGAAAGAGGCAAGGGAAGCTCCCCGGCTCTCCGGGCCGCGCGGCAGCTCGCTCGTCCCTCCCACGAGGCCCGGCTCTCGGACTGGGCTGCCCGGGCCGGGACCCCTGGCAAGGGCCTGGTGCTTCTGGCCTCCGCTGCCCTGGGCCTTCCCCAGGGAGTCAACCTCTTTTCCGCGAAGAAGGCTCGGGACTGGGATGAGCTCAAGGAGGCTGTGAAAAAGTTCGGGCTTGCGGATCAGGCCGTTGCCGGGCTCCTCCAGGAAGCCAGGAAGCCCGGGAAGAATTTGACCCCGAGCGCCGTCCAGGAAGCGTTATCGCTTTGCGCCAGGGGCGAGGCCTTCTCTGGAAAATGGCTTTCGGAAGGCAGGCTCTTCTCTGAATGCGCGGAAAAGGTCGCTCGGGGGATCAAGGGGTATCAGGGCTCCGCCCTGGATTCCCTGGACCTAGGGGTTCCGGATTCCGACCTTCATGGATTCCTGGGGAAGAATCCCGGCGCAAGCCCCCGCTCCCTTGCCGAGCAAAACCTTAAGTGCGCGCAGGGCTATGCAGGGATGGAAGCAGGGGAAGCCCTGGCCGCCCCTGAGGCCTATTCCGAGCGCATCTGGTTTACCTGGCGCCTGAGCGGAGCCCTCCTTCATACCGGAGAGAAGGAGAAACGGAAGGAATGCGTGGAGAGGTATGACCAGGAGCTGGGGACTCTTCCGGCCGAGCCAGACGAGGTCTGCCTGGATGTCTGCGGCCTTTTGAAGAAAGCCGCCTCCCTGTTCCCCGAGGGACAGACGGACCTGGAGGCCGGAAGAAAGGTCTGCCAGGAGAGCTGCCCCAGGCAGGGCAGCGGCAAGAAAGGGAGGATTTCAGGGGCTCATGCGGCCCAGGAGCTCATCGGCGGGCTTTCCGTTCTTGAAGAAAAGCAGCATCCTGGATTTTTGAGGCGCTGGAAGGGGAGGATCAAGGGCCTTGAGAAGGACAAGGAGTGGCACAAGGAGCTGGTGGATGCCCTGCTTCTGCCTTTCCACTCCGGCATTGACTTGAGGGAGGCCAAAAAGGAGGCCCTCAAGGCAGCCGTGGAGCTCAGGCCATGAAAATAGCGATCCTTCTTTTATGGATCTGCCTCTGGGGCCTTGCCCAAGCCAAGGAGGCTCGGCAGTCCCTGGGCGCTGCGGCTGGGGCTGAGGAAGACGCTTCGCAAAAAGCCTCGCCGCGCAAGGAGCAGGCCTCAGCTTCCCCGGCCGGCCTCGCAGGGCCCGACTGCGCGCCTTTCATGGGCGCAACCCAAGAACCCAAGGCCAAGGATTCCCTCAAGTTCCCTTGCTATGGCCGCAGGACGGCCAAATGCGGGGACTTCGTCGTGGATTTGAAGAGCGGCGTCGTCTGGACCACTGAGAAGGACAAGGACGGCAATCTCGCCCAGCACGCCTACCACCCGGATGGAAGCGAGCTCCTCCAGGTCATGGACAAGGAGGGCAGGCTGCTTGAGGCCTCCAGCCTTGACCCAGCGGGCCAGGAGACCTCTCGGACTTCGGTTCGATACGACAAGAGCGGCAGAGCGATCCTGAGCACCCTGAACTTCCTGGACAGGACCAGCATCGTGGAGCGCAAGGACGAGAAGGGAAGGCTCACGGACTCTACTGTTTCCAAGGATGGCAAGAATCTCTCGCGCAGCGTCGTAAAATACAACCCGGATGGAACCTCCCTGCAGACCACTTGGAACGCGGAGGATGCTACGACATCGGAAGAGGTCCGGGACAAGCGCGGCAGGGTGCGCAGCCATACGCTCTCCGGAAAGGACGCAAAGCCGGTCTCTCGGACC
>CAYLZQ010000451.1:0-2389 GCA_964388045.1 uncultured Elusimicrobia bacterium
GGGAGGGCGGAGGATTTCTGGGCAGCGGCAAGCTGCGGCAGGGAGAAGGACCGAAAGAGTGGGGTCGCGACGGCGGGCGCGGCGGGGGCCTCGGCCCGGGAGCCTCCCGTCTGGCAGGCGCAGCAAGTGTCGGCTTTCGCATCAGCCGCATGGACCATCCCGTGAAGGGCAAAAAAGCCCAGGTAGACGGAGGCCAAGAGCAGCGCCAGGAGCCTCTTCATGCCTTGAGAAGTATACTCCGGCTTCAAGGGACTGTCAACACGCCCCGTCCATTCCTATTCCCGCAACCTGGGCAACGAGCTCAAAAAGTCAAAGAAGGTTTACTTCTATGACCTGGGGATCCGCAATGCCCTGCTGAGGGATTTCCGGCCGCCTTCGGCACGCCCCGACAAGGGGACCGTCCTGGAATCCTTCGTGTTCCTTGAACTCGCCTGCCGCCTAAAGCCCAACATGGAGCTGCGGTTTTGGAGGACCAAGTCCGGCCAGGAAATCGACTTCGTTCTTCTTAAGGACCGGGTGCCGTTCCTCATCGAGGCCAAGTCCAATCCGCGTTCCTTGCAGGTTCCATCCGCCTTCCGTTCGTTTCTGGAACGCTACCCGGAGACTTCCGGGGGGCTCGTTTTCTCGGAATTCAAGACGGGGGCGGCGGATTGCCTAGGCAAAAGGGTCGAGTTCGCCGCGCTCTCGGAGTTCCCGGACCTCGCGGACCGGCTCACGGCCGTCCAAGCAGGCTGAACTCGTCCCCACGCCCGATCGGGGCGGCACTATCTCGCCGGGCATGAGAAGGGGCTCAATCCCTGGTCCGCCAGGCCTTCGAGGCGAAGGCGGCATCCAAGCCTGCCCGGGACTGGCCCAGCCCCTTGAGTCGCGACCTGGCGCCCTTGAAGTTTCGCAGGACCCGTGCTAACTCGCAGAGGGGGATACGGTCCCCGGCCCAGAGCCTCTCAGGGCCTGGGGATCTCCCAGTGGGCCAGGGAGAGGACGCTGTTGAAGGTCTCGCCGTTTCTCTGCTCGCGGACCAGGCCTATTCCAGGGGCGTAGAGGCGCGTTCCTGAGTCGGTGTCCTGGTTGGAGAAGCCGATCTCAAGGCAGCCCTTGAAATCCCTGACCATGGTACCGGCTTTTGCCTTGAGCGAGAAGACGGAGCGGAAATAGTAGTCGTCTTCCTCCACTTCCCAGGAGTCGTTGAGCCTGGGTGGAAGGCGGATCTCGAGGTTTTTGCCCACCCAGATCCCCTTCTCATCCGCCAGCACCTCGTGGGTCCTGGGAGGGGAGGCGCCCCACTGGGCCTTGACCTGGGCCCTCACCCCGCTCCCGTTCCTGGAGACCCGCTCCACGCGCCAGACCAGGCGGCTGACCTCAGGCTCCCGGGAGGAGTAGTCCACGTGGGCGTAGCAGAGGGTCAGGCCCGGGATCAAGGGGTAGTAGTCCTTGGATTTGGGCATCGGGTTCTAATGAGTGTGTCTACTAGTATAACAGTGGGCCTGGCTTCCTGGCAACAGGGCCGCGGCGCAATCGCGCGGCCTCCCTCTGAAGCCTCCTGGCATCTGCTGCGCGCTTTTCCTTGAGGTGGATCTCGGCCAGGGTCAGCCTGTGGCTGGGTTTTCCAGGCTCGAGCGCGATCGCCCCATAGGCCGCCTTCTTGGCAGCAGCCAAGTCGCCCGCCCGCCTGGCAACGATGGCCCACCGGGCGTAGTTTGCGGCAAAGAGCGGATCGAGGTCCCTGACCCTGGCGTGGCTTTCCATCGCTTTTTTCCACTCCCCGGTCTCGGCATAGGCCTGGGCTTTCTGATAGTGAAGCTGGACATAATCCGGGGCCAGGGATTCGAGCTTGGCATACTGGCTGAGAGCTTCCCGGGGCCTGCCCGAGTTTAGATACACGTTCCCCTTGAAATACTGGGCCATCACATAAGCAGAAGATCCGGGCTTGACCAGCTCGAACTGGGCCAGGGCCTTGTCCCAGTTCTTGTCTTTGGCGTGCCGGATGGCGATATTGTGATGGATGTCGGAGGAAAGCCACTGGAAGGGAAAGACGGCGAGGCCTAAAAAGGCCAAGGAGGCCGGGGCATAGAGTTTCTTTCTCGTCTGCTCGGCCAGGGGCAGGGGAACAACGGTGACAGGGCCTGCCTGCCTGGCCAGGCCGGATAGGCCCGCGGCGATTCCTGCCAATGGCCAGAGGAGCCAGCCTGGAACCGAGAAATAGTAGTAGCCAAGGCTGAACTGGGATGAGGCCAGGGCTCCGGCCATGGCTGCGGAGAACCCGGCCAGGTAGCAGGATTCTCCCAGGGCGGCCCGCCTGATCAGAAGCCCTCGCGCCCTGAAGGCTCCCCAGAGGACAGAGCCAAAGAGCCAGAGCCAGAGGCCTGCGCCCAGGAGTCCCTGTTCAGAG
>CAYLZQ010000452.1:0-1324 GCA_964388045.1 uncultured Elusimicrobia bacterium
CCGCCCTGGTCAAGACCCTGGTGGGCCGGCCGGGGGTGGTGGAGGGCTTCCTTCAGAGCCCGGCCATGAAGGACCCAAGGGCTGTCTCAGCCTTGGCTACGAGCGCCCTGCTGGAAAGCCTGCTTGAGAGCCGAGGGGTTGTCGCGGCTTTGAAGGATCCAGCCTTGGTGCGCCAAGTGCTGCTCAATCCCAGGACAGCCTCATGGCTCGCCGGCAACCCACAGGCCGCGGCCGCCCTGGGGAAGATGGCGCCTGCCCTGGCTAGGGCCCTGGCTTCTCCCGGCCCCAGGTAGTCGGCTATTGGCAGATCCCCGAGCTGCAGCTCAAGGTCCCGCAGCAGTCCGAGCTTGAGGAGCAGTGTCCGCCCTGGCCTGTGCAGCCTCCGTCGCTGCAGACTCCATTGGCGCAGGAGAGGGTCCCGCAGCACTGCGAGGAGGAAGCGCAATGGACCCCCCTCTCGAAGCAGGTCCCGTCCGTGCAGACTCCGCCCGAGCAGGCGAGAGTCCCGCAGCATTGGGAGGAAGAGCTGCAGTGGGCGCCCTTCCCAAAGCAGGCTCCGTCGCTGCAGACCTTGTTCGCGTCGCAGCTTAGGGTCCCGCAGCAGTCCCCCGAGGTATTGCAGTGGCCTCCCTTGCCCGTGCAGGGGCCGGTCGCGTCCGGGGGAGTCGGGACCTCGGGGTCGTCCGGGTCGCAGCCGGCAAGCCCGAGCAGGGGCAGAAGGAGGGCTATGCCGAGGGGGAGAAGGGATCCGCGCATGGTTGACCCAGGCTGACCGCATTGAGCGGCCAGCCTGGGAGGGTCTTGCTTTTTACTAAAGAATCCAACTGTTGGCGAAATAGCCGACAGCTCCGCCTATGAGGGCGCCCAGGAGGGCTCCGATGGGGCCGCCGATGAAGAAGCCTGCAACTCCGCCGATCGCCGCGCCCCCTCCGGCCCAGAGCCACTTGCTCTTGTACCATTTTCCAGATTCGTCCTTGTCAGGATTGTTGCTGGTGCTTGGGCCTGTGAGTGAGGGCTGCCTGTCCCTGTCGGAATCGATCGCGTCAGTGTCCGCGGCCGCCAGGCGAGCCTCCTCCTCCACTTCCTGGGTGATCTCCTCATCGGTGCTATAATCTCCCTCGGCGAAATCCTCCTCTCCGACCTCCAGAGGGGGCCGGGTAGGGTCTGAGTTGTCGTAGAGTTGGTCCAAGTTGTCGGAGTCCTGCAAGCCCTCGAGCGTGGGCGATTCCTGGGCCTCCAGGGCCTGCAGGCCCATTCCACGCGCCAGGAAAGCCGCCAGACAGAAACCAGTTATCTTTGACATGGGTTTGCCTCCTTGCTTGAC
>CAYLZQ010000452.1:1334-2386 GCA_964388045.1 uncultured Elusimicrobia bacterium
CATTATAGAGGAGGCCGGGCTTCGGCGCAGGGGGCTTTCAGCCTAGTGAAGGACTCTCAAAGGGCCCAGGCTTTTCTGGGCCTTTGAGCCCATGACGGCTTGCCCTGCTTGAGGCAAACTCGTAGATTCTGGAAGGCGGTTCCCTTGGAGCGATCCCTCGCGCCGGTTGGAGAAGACCACGGAAAAAACAGCGGCCTCTCGTGACAGGCTCCTAGCCTGGGCAGTCCCCCTCCTGGCGGTGCTGGCGACCCTGACCGCTTTCCTGCCCTGTCTGGAAAACGGCTTCGTGGATTGGGACGACCCCCAGTTCATCCTGGAGAACCGGGGTTTCCGCGGCTTTGGGGCCAGGCAGCTACGCTGGATGTTGACGACCCTCCACGGCGGGCCTTATCAGCCCTTGAGCTGGCTTTCCCTGGCCCTGGACTATAAAATCTGGGGCCTGGACCCCCTCGGCTTTCACCTGACCAGCCTCTTGATCCATGCCTTGAGCGCCCTTTTCTTCTACTTTCTCAGCCGGCGGCTTCTCCGTGTGGCGGAGCCGGCCGAGGGCCGGGAAGGGGAGAAACGCCTGCTCCTGGCCTCGGGGTTTGCCGCCCTGGCCTTCTCCCTGCATCCCCTCAGGGTCGAGGCAGTGGCCTGGGCGAGCGAGAGGCGCGAGGTCCTCTGCGGCCTGTTCTACATCCTGGGGGTCCTCATTTATTTGAAAGGGCAAGTCCCGGGAGCAAGCCGTCTCCGCCGGCTGGGAGGCGCTTTCGCGGCTTTTTTCCTTGCCCTCCTGTCAAAGGGCATGGCCGTGAGCTTTCCGGTCGTTCTCCTGGTCCTCGATTTCTATCCCTTGAGAAGGCTGCCTCAGGACCCCCGGGCCTGGCTCTTGCCCAGATACCGGCGGGTCTGGGCTGAGAAGCTCCCATTTTTCGCGGCAGCGATTGCCGCCGGAGTCGTGGGCTACGCTGGGCAGAGGCCCTATGGAGACATGCTCTCCTTCGAGCGCTATGGGCTGCTCGACCGCTTGGCCATGGCTTCCTACGGCCTTGCCTTTTACGTCAGGAAGA
>CAYLZQ010000453.1:0-2366 GCA_964388045.1 uncultured Elusimicrobia bacterium
TCGCCGCTCTCGCCCGATCGCGGCCGCGACACCTTGGCCTGGGCCGAGGCGACCACCTCCCCGGCCTTCCTCCCCTCAAGGCCAAGTCGACGCAGGTTCGTATTGAGCTCGTCCCAGGCCCTGGGCTCCGCGGGATTGGCCTCCTTGAGGACCGAGTCCGGGACCCTCAGGACCTTCGCCGCCAATGGATAGAGGCCGCCTCCAGGCTTTCCCAGGACTTCGGCGCCCTCATGGGAAAGGGCCGCGACGAAGGAGGGGTCCCCGGCCAACCTCCTGGCCTCCCTGAGGGCTTCCTTTCGATCCGGCGACCGCGACACTCTCTCCGTGGCTGCCGCGAAGCTCCTCTTGAGGGCTCCGGCCTCCTCGGCGCTCATGGTCGGATGGACCAGCGCCGTAGCCGCCAAATGGGTCAAGTCGGCCTTGGGAAAGTGGGCTCTCAACCTCTCCACGGACTCGGACCTGTCAGGGTCCTTGAGCAGGTCGTGGATCTTCCCCGAAGCCGCGCAGCCCTTGCCCCTGGCAGGGCCTCCCCGGCCGCAGGCCCTCGTCAACCCCGCTCTCAAGGAGTTCGGAGGAAGCCCTAGGCCCTTGGCCCTGGCCGTGATCCCGGAGAGCTCCGCCGGAGAGATCTCCAGGGCCCGGGCTTTCCGCGAAAACTCCTCCCAATCCTTGACAGTCCCGGGCTCCGAGAGGAACCGACGCGCGACTTCCTCCCTGTAACCTTGTCCGAGAGCCGTCACGCCCGGCACGGCCGCGCGGGAGCTGAAAAGTTCCCTGGCCGCGGGAACCGCCTTGCGCGCATCCTCGGAGCCCGCGTCCCTCAAGCGCCCCAGGAAGTCCTCGCGTCCCTTCCTCAACTCCTCCCGGCCCAACCCGGGGTGCGCGAGCCCCACCGCCGCGACCAGACTCCTATCCGGGGTGAAGTGCCCTCGTAGGTCCTGGGCCGCTCGCTCGACTTCATGGTGTCCGCTCACTGCCGAGATTCCCGCCCGCCCGGCCTCCGCCTTTACCGCGGCCACGGAAGCCCGACGCGCCCCAGGGCTTGCTGCAGCCCAGGCGGGGCCCAGCGTGTCCAGATAACGGCAGGCGAACGCCTCGCAGCGAAGGGCGTCCTCGCCGAGAGCCATCTCGGCTTCGGGGTCATAGATCACGAGAGGGTCGGAGAACCCCCAGACGTAGAAGTCCGGGTCAAAGCCCTCCATGACCCTTCCATCGGAGAAGTCCACCGAACGCGAACCGCATTGAACGCGCCCCAGCTCCCTGCAGGCCTCGGGCGCGGCCTCCAAGGCCTGCCTGCGGTTGCGCGTCTGCTCCTGGCTCAAGGCCAGCATGCCTTTGGCATCCCCGCTTAGCCAAGCGCAATGCTTGGGGCTTCCGCCCGCGCACGCCCTGTTGTGCTCGACGAGCTCTCGAGCCACCGCCGCCACCGGGCGATCGGGGTAGAGCCTCGCGGCCTGCTCCGCCGGCATCCCCCGGGCGATCCCCGCCACGGCCTCCTCGAGCTCGGCGGCCCTCCCTCTTCCCGCTCCCAGACTCGAGACGAGCCTGCCGTCCCAGGAGGCCGGGCCTCTTGTGGGAGCCAGGGAGCTCCCTTGCTCCAAGGCCTCATCGAGCCTCGTCATCCCCGCCGCGCGGCGCACCGCTCCCGGACTTAATCCCTTGGCCTTGGCCGAGGCGACCACCTCCACGGCCTTCCTCTCCTCAAGGCCTAGTCGAGGCAGGCTCGCCTTGACCTCGTCCCAGGTCTTGGCCTCCTCGCCGTGGGCCTCCCTAAGGACGGGGTCCGGGACCTTAAGGACCCTCGCCGCCAAGGGATAGAGGCCGCTCCCGGACTTTCCCAGGACCTCGGCCTCCTCATGGGAAAGGGCCGCGGCGAAGGAAGGGTCCCCGGCCAACTTCCTCGCTTCCGTGAGAGATTCCGACGGGTCCGGAGGTCGCGACACCCTCTCCATGGCTGCCGCGAAGCTTTTCTTGAGGGCTCCGGCCTCCTCGGCGCTCATGGTCGGATGGAGCAGTCCCGTAGCCGCCAAATGGGTCAAGTCGGCCCTCGGAAAATGGCTCCTCAACCTCCCTACGGCCTCGGATTTGTCAGGGTCCTTGAGCAGGTCGTGGATCTTCCCCGCGGCCGCGCAGCCCTTGCCCCTGGCAGGGCCTCCCCGGCCGCAGGCCCTCGTCAGCGCCGTCCTCAGGGAGTTCGGAGGAAGCCCTATGCCCTTGGCCCTGGCCGTGATGCCGGAAAGCTCATCCCGAGGGATTTCCAGGACTTCGGCCTCCCGCGAAACCTCCTCCCAATCCTCGACCGTCCCGGGCCCCGAGAGGAACCGACGCGCGACTTCCTCCCTGTAACCTTGTCCGAGAGCCGTCAC
>CAYLZQ010000454.1:0-2359 GCA_964388045.1 uncultured Elusimicrobia bacterium
GAGGGCTGGCGCTCGATCCTCCCGGTCCAGGGGTTCTCGCGGGGAGGCTGGTAGAAGTGGCCGTGGATGCAGAGAAAGCGCCTCATGGCCTCAATTAAAACAGATTTCCATTGGCGCTTCCAGCCTGATGGCGCCGGCCGGCCGGCCCAGGCCCATTGCATGAATTATCTCTGTTTTTAATTACTTTTCATTGCTATTGACAATGCTTGGTTTGGGGGCTACAATCTTGCATGAACCCGCATCCCTCGCGTCGGGATAGCGGCAAGGCAGGAAGAACTTGGATTGAGGTCGGCAGGAGGGAGAGTTCATGGCGGTTTTGCGGATCCGGCGATCTTCCGTAGGTTCAGGCTCAAGCCCTTTTATGAGGAAATGCTTGTGGGGATTATGGGTCGCGGCTTTTGCAGTCCTTCTGGCCCCGGTCCAAGCCGAGGAGCCGCCATGGTCAGAGCCAGCGGTCACGCTCCACGAGCCAGGGCCTGGGATAGCCCAGAAGCTTGAGGTCTCTAAGCGCAACTTTAAAAGCGGCCCCTCCCAGCGCACCCTGGAGAACCAGATCAAGGTGAACCTCAAGACCCCAGGCTGGGAGGGCGACTATCTGGTGCTCAAGAAGCACGTCTACTCAGGCGCCCGGATCGTCACCTTCTACCGCAAGCTCGAGGGGGACGTGCAGGGCTCCGCCAAGCTCGCTCTCTCCGAGCAGACCCAGGTGGCCAAAAACCCCAAGGGGGACTTCAAGGGAACCTTCGTGCGGGAGTATTTCCTCCAGGGAAGGGAAAGCCAGGGCCCTGCGGTCAGGCTCTACGTGCATTTCAACCCCTATCTCCTGGTCAAGCGCTTCAACGCCAAGATCTACGCCCGAAAGCCCGACGGCTCCTGGCCCGAGGTGGCCGGGGTCTACGGCGAGACCCTCAAGGAAGGGATCGCGAGCCTGCGCAGGGAAATTTCCGAGCGGGGCAAGAACCCCGCCGGAAGGGAGCCTGCGGCCGACTTCCTGATGGCCCTCTGGTCCGGGGCCATGGCCCATGGGAACACCATGGAGATGGCGCAGTTTCTCTACCCCATCATGAACCCGCTCGGGGAGAAGCTCTTCCAGGACGTGAACACGGACCTGATCATCGAGCGCTCGCGCGCGGCCCTTGCCTCCCTGGGAAACCGCAACGAGGAGCTGAGCTCCTGGAAGGAGCTCGCAAAGAGCCTCTCCCGCCTGCGCGGCGCCCTGAACAAGGCCCTGGGCAAGAAGCTTCCTCCTCCGGCCCAGCCCTCCTCCCCAGCGCAGATCGCGCAGCGCTACGCCCAGGCGGCCAAGCCCCTCTTGAGCATGCCGAGCCAGGAGGCCCCCTCTCCCCTCCAGGGCCTCCAGGGGAGCGCCGCCTGGATGGCCGCGGCCTACGAGGAGTTCAGCACCCTTGAGCCTGGCTCCGAGGAGTACAGGCAGTTCCTCGCGGACCTCTCCGTCAACTGGGCCCAGCTCCTCTCGGAGCAGAGGTCGGAGGTCTTCCTAAGGGCTCTCCACGTGCTCCTCATGAACAAGGAGATCCGTGGGCTCGACCCTTTGATCGCGACCGCGGAGAAAAAGGTTGAGCCCATCGCTGTCTCCCTCAAGGAGCTTAAGCAGAAGCTCACGGAGAACCTCGGGGCCTGGAGGACTCCTCTCGCCCAGAGGGCTAAGCCCGCCTTCCCCGAGGCCTTCCTGGCCTTCCGGAGGCTTCCCATCTTCCTGCCGGCTTCCGAGGCCTGGGCAGAGCCTCAAGCTTCACTGGACGAGCTGGCTGGCATGCCCGGCGACCTGACGGAATTCGTAACCGAACTCATGTTGCGGATATGGTTCGCTTTCCTCCAAGGGGAGCCGGCGGCAATCCAGGATGTGACTCGCAGCAAGGAATTTATTGATTTTAAGCCGTGCGTATGCGGCAACCCAATATGAATCGATCTTCCGTTCTTTCCCTCGCAGGTTGCTTCGCCCTGCTTTTGGCCTCCTCTGCCTGCACGCTCCTGAGGAAGGAAGCAGGCTACCCAGGCCCTGAGCCGCCCCAGGCCCGGGAGACCGCTCTCAACCCCCAGGCCTGGGCGGCCCTGAACTCGATCTTGACCGTTGCCAAGCGCCTGGCCCCCGAGGAGCTGGCCCCCCGCGTTTCCGAGGACTACAACGACTCGCGGGGCCGCACCCGCGAGGAGCTCCTTCAGGCCTTCCGCCTGGACCAGGAGCGCTTCGCAAGCGCCGACGTGACCGCCAGGAACCCCTACAGCCAAGAGGAGGAGGCAAGCACCCTGCTGCGCTTTGAGTTTAGCTGGCGGGGGATCCCAAGGGGGGAGGGGGCCGAGGAGAGATTGGAGGGCCGCGCTGAATGGACCTTCAAAG
>CAYLZQ010000455.1:0-2357 GCA_964388045.1 uncultured Elusimicrobia bacterium
CAGGAGGGCCTCCACAGGATCCTGAGAGGGGCCTTGCCGAGAAAAGACGCGGAGTTCGGCTCTACGTCTCCGGCCGGCTTGAGGAGGCTCAGAAGAGCCTTGAGGCTGCTCTCAAGGCCGATCCCAGGGACGTCGAGGCGCTCCTAAGCCGCGGAGTCGTGCTCCAGTCCCTGCGCCGCTACGAGCAAGCCCTGGCCAGCTACAACTCAGCCCTCTCCCTGATCAAGCCAGGAGGAGAGCTGCTTCTGGCAGACGCACTCTCCTCTCGCGCTTCCCTCTGGCTTGACCTGAAGCGCCAAGACCATGCCCTGGCCGACCTCGAGAGGGCCCTGGCCGAGGCTCCCAAGGGCTGGCCTGGAAGGGCCAGGGCCGAGGCAGAGCTGCGGAGGCTGCGCCTTGGAGTGCCTAGATGAATGACCTTGAGCGCGGCATCAAGCTTTTCAACGCCGGGCGCTATGCCGAGGCGGTCAGGGCCTTTGAGGCCTTGCCTGGAGGGGGGGAGAACGCGAGGTTCTGCCTGGAGCATGCCAGGCGCTCGCTTCAGGAGCAGCGGTCAGCCCGCAAAAATCTCCTGTTGCCTGCCGCTGAGCGCCCGGCTGAGCTGCTCAAAAAGGGAAACCACGCGGGCGCCTTGCGCCTGCTCAAGAGGATATTCGCGGGGGACCCCTGCTCCGGCTTTCGCCTAGCCAGGGATCTTTGGCTTGGGGCTGATTTTCCCAGGCTGAGCCGCCCATCGGCCTGGGCCTGGTTCTTTCTCTCCTCCGAGGCTTGGAGGCATGGAGAAGACAGGGAGGCCTTGAGCCTTCTCAACCGGGCAAGCCGTTCCTCCAGGAGCTTTTCCTGGATGCGTTACTACGTGGCCGAGATCCTTCTGCGCCGCCTGGATCTCTTCGAGCTGGCCCTCAAGGAGACCAGGGAACTCATCAGGGGCTGCCCCTGGCTTTGGGAGGCCAGGTGCCTGAGAGCCGAAATTCTCATGGCCCTGGGCGCTGACAGTCCCCTGGCCGGCCTGGGGCGCCTCAGGGTCCCTGAGAAGTCCATGGCCCCTTTCCTGGCCTGGCGCGGAGCCCTCCAGCTCTGGTCCGGGGATTGCGCCTCGGCCCTCAAGGACCTGGACCTGGCTGTGAGCCTTGGAAACCCAGATGCCCTTTGCTGGCGCGGGGCTGTCCTGACCATGCTGGGCGGATACGGAGCGGCCCTGGAGGACCTCGAGAAAGTCCTGGCGCTCGATCCCAAGGACCCCGAGGCCATGACCTGGCGCGCAGAGGCCCTGCGCCGCCTTGGGCGCCTGGAGGAAAGCCTCTCCGGGCTTCAAGGCCTCCTGGCGGCCTCGGAGGACGCCCTCTGGGCGCGGGTCAACAGAGCCCTCCTTCACCTTGAGCTCGGGGACCTTGCCTCGGCGCGCGAGGACTTCGCCAGGCTCTGCCCTCCCTTCTACCGCGACGCCCCGGACCAGCGAGACAAGCCTGCCGGAGAGACCAGCTACCTATGCCCTGGGCTTTCGCCAAGAAGGATGCGGCATATCCTTGAGGAGGCCCTTAAGCTGGCCAGAGGCTTGCGCCGCTCGGACTCCCACCTCAATAGGGCCTGGATGAGGGCTGCCGGGGTTGCCGTGCCTAGAAGGCCGTCCCCCCAGGCCAGGCTCCTCTACTGGCTGAGAGCCAAGGGCCTTAAGACCCCGCCCGAGCTGGTCTTGGGGCCTGGAAGCCTCGGAGAGGACGAGGCCCGGCTGATCCTGGGCCGCTAACCGAGGGCCTGAAACAAGGCGAAGCAGAAAGCCCCTACAGCGAGCCAGGGCACGAAGGCCTGCCTTCCTCTCTTTACTACCGCGGCCATGAGGCCGCCCGCCAAGGCCGCGAGGAAGGCCAGGGCAAGGCCCAGGGGGCCGAGCCAGGCGCCCAGGCCCCTTAAAAGGCGAAGATCCCCTGAGCCAAAGGCCTGCTCGGGCCCGCTGCGCTCCAGGAGCTTGCCCAGGAGGAGTCCTGCCGCTGCCCCGGAGAGGGAAAGCAGGATGCGGGCGAGAGGCTCTGCCGGGAGCAGGGTTGTGAGCCAGCCCCAGGAGAGGAGGGGGTTGAAGGCTGCGGAGAGGAGCCCAAGGAGCAGCAAGGAGTCAAGCAGGTTGCGGCTCACCATTCTGGTCTTGAGGTCCGAGATTGCCAGGGACGCAAGAGCCAGGGCCCCAAATGCGGCCAGGAGGGGCCAGGGCCCGATTCCGGCTGCTGAAAGCCCAAGGATCGCTGCGGCGAGAAATCCAAGGCCCACGGCGGCTTTCGCTCCTGGGCTGCCTCCCTCACCCTTGCCACTACCCGATGCCGGAAAAAGCCAGCCCAGGCCTGCCAGGGCAGCAAGGGCCATGA
>CAYLZQ010000456.1:0-2356 GCA_964388045.1 uncultured Elusimicrobia bacterium
TCTTCTAGCCGCCTGGGTCCTTCCCGCCGGGGCGCTGGAGTCTTCCCCGGCGGGAGCCTCCCTCAAGGCCTCGGGCTACTTAAAGGAGCTCTGGCAGCACTCCCGCTCCGCCTTCGAGGAGAGGCCCTACTTCCTGAACACAGCCAGGGCGCGCCTGAGCCTTGAGGGCTCTCTTCCCCTGGGCTCTTTCTCCCTCAAGGCCCAGGCGGACTACGACCAGGAGGTCCTGGCCGGAAGCTTCTTCAGGACCAGGGAGTACGGGCTCTTCGGGCTCGCCGAGGCCCCGGCCTGGCTTGAGATGGAGCACGCGATCAGCAGGGGGGAGACCTCCCTCTGGAGGCAGAGGCTCTACCGAGGCTGGGCGGGCCTTGAGGGGGAGAGCTTCCTCCTGCGCTTGGGCAGGCAGCGCATCGCCTGGGGCACGGGCAAGCTCTGGAACCCGACGGACGTCCTCAACCCCTATCAGCCGATCTCGATCGAGCGCGAGGAGAGGCGGGGGGTGGACGCCCTCTCCCTGCGCGCGGAGCTTGGAAGCCTCAGCCAGGCCGAGCTCGCCTACGCCCCCCAGGAGCTCTGGCCCCAAAGCGCCCTGCTTGCGAGGCTCAAGAGCAACTGGAGGGACTACGACTTCTCCCTACTGGGCGGCACGGTCGCTCCCTCCACAGGAAGCTGGCTGGCTGGGGGGGATTTCGCCGGCAACCTCTGGGAGGGGACGCTCCACGGGGAGTGGTCCTACACTGATCCCAAGACCAGGACCCCCTATTGGAAGGCGGACCTTGGCTTTGACTACAGCTTCTCCCCGGACTCCAAGCTCGCCTTTCTCAGGGACGCGGCAGTGGTGCTCGAGTACCTCCGCAGCGGGGCAGGGGCCCTGGACCAAGCCCGCTACGACCTGGGGGCCCTCTTCTCAGGCAGGGAGGTGACCCTGGCCCAGGACTACCTTGGGCTTTCCTACTCCAAGGACCTCCATCCCCTGGTGAAGCTCGAGCTTGTCGCGATCGCGAACCTAAACGACGAGAGCCATTTCCTGGGCCCCGGCCTCCAGTGGAACGCCTTAAACAACCTCTACCTGACCGCGGGGCTCCAGCGCTTCGGCGGGGGAAGGACCTCCGAGTTCGGCAGGACTCCAAACCTGGCCTTCCTCATGGCGCAGTATTTCTTTTAGGGAGTATCCTGATCAGGGGCCTGGAGCCTGCGGCGCAGGTCCTCGGCAGGCCTCCTCTTGTCCAGGGATCTCAGGAGCGCGATGGTCCTGGCCCAGTCTCGGCCGCTTTTCCGGTAGGCCGCCTCGAAGGAGTCCAGGTCCTGGTGGTAGAGGCAGTGGGCGAGGACCACGGCGTTGTTGAGCTCCTTGAGCTCGAACCCGGCCTCCTTGAGGCGCCCCCTGCCCCAGGAGAAGATCTCCTCCCGCTTGGCCAGCTTCTCCTGCCTGGAGACAGGGCTCAGGTAGAGCCCGGAGAGCCTCTCGTGGATCTCCTCGATCGCTGCCTGGAAGGCTTTTTCCCTTTCGCGCCAGAGCCGGAAGTCCGCGAGCTGCCTCGAGTCCTCCCCGTATTTCTGGATGAGGAACTCCTCTGCTCCCTGGAGCCCGAAGAAGGTGGCCAGGGACTCGTTGAAGGCCATGCGGTTCTTGAAGAAGACCGTGCCGTGAGCGAGCTCATGGAGGATCAGGGCCGAGAGCTCCCCCGGCTGGTAGGCCAGGATAGTGGAGGGGACAGGGTCCGAGAACCAGAGGGGGGTGTTGTAGGCCGCGACCCCTGAGAGGTGGGCGTCCAAGCCCTTCCTCTCAAGGCGGCTCTTCTCCCGCCTGGCGTCCTCCTTGCTGAAATATCCTTTATAAGGGAAGCTCCCAGCGAAAGGAAACCACCACAGGAAGGGCTTGAGCTCCGTCTTCTCCGAGGCGGAGACCAGGGTGGTCAGGGAAGGCCCGGGCACCTGGGAATAGGTGCTGTAGTCCCTGCTCTCCTTCAGGCGCATCCTGGCGAAGGCGAACTCCCTCACCTCCCGGACCAGGGAGAGCTTCTCCTTGAGCTCGCCGGGCAGCCCGGGATCCTCAAGGGCCCGCTCGATGCTCTGGCGGCGCCAGAGAAGGCGGGCGTGCCCCGCGGCGGACTTGAAGACATAGGCCGGGGAGCAGCCGGAGAGAAGAAGGAGGAAGGCGAAAGGAAGCAGGACCCTCAGGGATCCACCCACCTGCCATGGGCCTTGATGAGGCAGATCAAGGCCTCGTCCGCCGCCTCGGTGGGGATTCCCTTCCGGACGCACTCTTTTCCAACGTAGAGGTTGATACGTCCCGGAGCCCCGCCCACGTAGCCGAAGTCGGCGTCCGCCATCTCCCCGGGGCCGTTGACGATGC
>CAYLZQ010000457.1:0-2346 GCA_964388045.1 uncultured Elusimicrobia bacterium
TAATTTGCGGATAGGCCTCGAAAAACACGAGGGCCTCCTCGACGCTCATCCGCAACACCTCGGCTATGCTTTTTCCCTTGTAGCGGACCGAGAGGGTCTCCTCGTTGAAGCGCGCCCCGTGGCACTCGTCGCATTGGACGTAGACGTCGGGCAAAAACTGCATCGAGATGCAGAGGGTCCCGTCGCCCTTGCAGTTCTCGCAGCGCCCCCCCTTGACGTTGAAGGAGAAGCGCCCGGGCTTGTAGCCCTTGGCCCGGGAGCGGGGCAGGAGGGCGAAGAGCTCCCGGACGGGGGCCCAGAGCCCGGTGTAGGTGGCGGGATTGGAGCGGGGGGTGCGGCCGATCGGGGATTGGTCCACGACGATCACCTTGTCGAGGTGCTCCGCCCCCCTGAGGGCGCGGTGGGCCCCGGGAGGATCCTTGGCGCGGGTGAGCTCCTGGGCCAGGGCCTTGTAGATCACCTCGTGGACCAGGGTGGACTTGCCGGAGCCCGAGACCCCGGTGACGCAGATGAATAGTCCGAGGGGCAGTTCCACGTCTATGCCCTTGAGGTTGAATTGGCTGGCTCCCAGGACCTTGAGGGAATTCCCCCGGGGCCGCTGCCGCTTGGGAGGCAGGGCCGCCTTCTCTCCCCGGAGATAAGCCCCGGTGAGCGATTTGGGAGAGGCCAGTATCTTGTCGAGGGGTCCCTGGGCCACCACCTCGCCCCCGTGGATCCCGGCGCCGGGACCCAGGTCCACGACCCAGTCCGCGGAGCGGATGGTCTCCTCGTCGTGCTCCACCATGACCAGGGTGTTCCCCAGGTCGCGCAGGCGCTTCAAGGTGGAAAGGAGCCTGGCGTTGTCGCGCGGGTGAAGGCCGATGGTGGGCTCGTCCAAGACGTAGAGAACCCCGGTGAGTCCCGAGCCGATCTGGGTCGCCAGGTGTATCCTCTGGGCCTCCCCGCCCGCCAGGGTCTCGGAGGCGCGGTCCAGGGTGAGGTATTCGAGGCCCACGTTGACGAGAAACTCCAGGCGCGAGAGGATCTCCTTCAAGATCTGCCGCGCGATCACCCGCTCGGTCTCCCCGAGCTCGAGGCCCTTGAAGAATTGATGGGACTTGCCGTCCGAGAGGGAGACCACCTCGGTGACGCTGCGCCCCCCCACCCTGACCGCCAGGGCCTCGGGCTTGAGGCGCGCGCCCCGGCATTGGGGGCAGACCTTCCTCCTCATGAAGCGCTCGGTGATCGCCGCTTTGACGAAATCGGAGTCGGTCTCGGAAAACCTCCTCTCCAGGTTGCGGATCACCCCCTCGAACTCCTGGTCGTTTTTGGCCCAGGAAGGCTTGTAGGTCCCTCCCCCGTAGAGGAGGACCTGCCTCTGCCTGGCGGGGAGATCCCTCCAGGGCAGGCCGGGGTCTATCCCGTGCTGGCGGCAGACCTGCTCGAGGATCTCGGCGTAGTAGCCCGACCAGGACTTTTTCCAGCGGTTGGTGCGGGTGGTGACTGGGTCCGCCCAGGCCAGGATCGCGCCCTCCTCGATCGAGAGCCCGGGATCCGGGACGACCAGGGAGGAGTCCACCTCGGTCTTGTGGCCCAGGCCGTCGCAGCCCGGGCAGGCTCCGTAGGGGGAGTTGAAGGAGAACAGGCGCGGCTCAAGCTCCGGGAGGCTGATTGAGCAGTCCGGGCAGGCGTGGTGCTCGCTCATGACTGCCCCTGCCCTAGGCGCGCCCGCGGGTTCCACGCGCACCAGGCCCTTGGACTCCTTGAGGGCGATCTCGACCGAGTCGGCCAGCCTAGCCCTCTCCTCCCCCGAGACCCTGAGCTTGTCCACGAAGAGCTCGATGGTGTGCTTCTGGTACCTGCTCAGGCGCGGCACCGAGTCCAGGTCGCAGGTCTTGTCGTTGACCCGCACCGTCACGAACCCGGAGCGCTTGAGGCGCTTGAAGAGCTCTTCGTAGGTCCCCTGGCGGCCGCGGACCAGGGGGGACCAGACCGAGACGGCCTTGCCGTCGTGCTCCCGCAGGACGGCGTTGACGATGGACTGGGCCGACTGCCGGCGCACCCTATGCCCGCACTGGGGGCAGTGCGGGACCCCCACCCGGGCGAAGAGAAGGCGCAGATAGTCGTAGACCTCGGTCACGGTCGCGACCGTCGAGCGCGGGTTGCGGGAGGGGTTTCTCTGCTCGATCGAGATCGCGGGGGAGAGGCCCTCGATCAAGTCGACGTCCGGCTTGTCCATCATCTCGAGGAACTGGCGGGCGTAGGCGGAGAGGCTCTCCACGTAGCGGCGCTGCCCCTCCGCGTAGATCGTGTCGAAGGCCAGGGAGGATTTCCCCGATCCGGAGAGGCCGGTCACGACGATCAGGG
>CAYLZQ010000458.1:0-515 GCA_964388045.1 uncultured Elusimicrobia bacterium
AAGTTCCTGGCGGGGAAAGAATCCTTGAGCGGCCGCTTCAGCGACCTGGACGGAAACGACAAGGAATTCACGGTGGGCCGGGAGACTTTCGACAGGGCCCAACTCAAGCACATGGAGAACAGCAAGAACCCGTTGTACGCGCTCCTGGCTCCGGAATTGCTGTATACCGACCGAGTGGACAAGTTCGTGGTGCGGGAGGCTGGGACCAACGAGATCATTCTTCTCGGGGACATGGACAGGGATTCCGGCTGGATCAACAGGGAGCAGACCATGACCGATTGGGTGAGCTACGCGGAGGCCTCGCCATTCAAGAAAATTCTCGTTGATGAATGGGAAAGGGCGACGTGGTTGCCGGGGGCTGTCTTCGAGGAGATAGGGGGAGTGGTCCAGGTGGCTTGGGGAGCGGCCAATTATGCGGTGAGCGCGGGCGAATACGCGGCGAGCCTTGGCGCGGCCATGGGAGGCTTCGACGAGGCCTCCAAGGTTCTCCTGGGCGCCTCCGAGCATCTTCACGC
>CAYLZQ010000458.1:525-2335 GCA_964388045.1 uncultured Elusimicrobia bacterium
CAGCTTGTGACCGGAGCCTCCATCGTCAGGCACACCGTGGGCGAGGCGACGGATCTGGTCCTGGGCCAGGGCAGCTATGCCGGGGCAAGCGCCGAGGCCCTTTTGGACTACGCGCGCACCGGCATCGGCAGGGATGTCCTGCGCGGGGAGATGGAATTCCACGCCAAGAGGATGGGGCTGGAGGCCGGGGAGATGTCGGAGAAGGAGCTCGCCAGTTCCTATTTGACCACGACCTTCAAGCAGCAGATGGATTGGGCGAGAGCCGAGGGCCAGGCCTACGGATCCTGGGCAAGCCCCCTCTTGACCGCAGGCGCCTTCGCGGGGAAGGCTGCCGACACCGCGGCGCAGATGTACCTGGGCGCAATGGTCATGGGCCCCTTGGGCCAATATGCCAACCTGGCCGCCGGAGCGATGATGGCTCCTGGATTCGTCGCGGGCATGAGGGAGCTTTGGCGCAGCCCCCATGAGTCCACCTTGAACAAGGTCCTGGACTTCGCCTCCGAGGCCGTTGGCATGGGCCTCTCCGGCTTTGCCCATAAGGGCCAGGCCCTTGAGAAAAGCTTCCTGAAAACAAAGGGGGCCGGGATGAAGCTGGAAGAGCTCAAGCTGCTCACTTCCGAAGGAAGGATGCGCTGGACGAGCCCGGAGGCCCTCTCCGTGCTGGGAGGCGAGCTCATGCACTCAAGCCTCCTATTCGGGACCCAGGTGGGGCTCTCAAGCCTCATGGACCAGATGAGCCTGCCCGCTCCTGACTTGGTGGGCGCGCTCCTCCCCATGGCGGGACAGGTGGCCGTAGGGAGAATGACCGCCCCTCTTGAGAAGAGGCTTATGCAGGATGAAATGAAACGGGAATTCGCGGAAAGGGAGAGCGCCACCGCGCCCGTGCGCCGATTTGAGGAGGCCATGGGCAAGCCCTTTGAGGCTCCCCTGGACATGAAATGGCAGAGGGCCCAGGACGAGCTCATCCAAAGGGGCTTTGACCCCAAAGAGGCAAGGTCCTGGATCGAGGATTGGAAGGGAGCGCCAAGAAACGAAGGCAAGCCCCCCATGGACTTCATGGTCGAGGTGGAGCAGGCCAGGGCCCTGGGAATGACCCAAAGGGAGATCTCCGAGCGCTTCAGGGGCTTGGGCTCCGAGACTCCCTCCAGCCTGGCTGGGATGCCGCCGGAGTGGCAGAAAGTCTACCAGGAGGCTGTGGGCCGCAAGGACAATCCCGCGAGTCCCGAGGTCGCCCGGAGCTGGGTGGAGCAGGGGATCAAGCTCGAAAGGGAAGGCATGAGCCCCGAGGGCCTGCAAGCCTCCATCAGGGCCGGGCTTGAGAAAGGCATGAGCCCTAAGGCCATCTCAAGGGCCCTGGGGCTCCAGACGCCAGGGCCTGGGCCTGGCCTGGAGCTTGCGCCGCAGCGGGAAAGCTTCCAGGACCTCCGGCGACACGGGGAGTCCCTGGGGCTTAAGCCGGGCGCGGTCGAGTCCGTGATCAACGTGGCCAAGAGCAAGGGGGTTGAACCCGGGCGGCTTTTCGAGGCGCTCGAGCGCATTTCTCGGGGAGAGGACCAGAACTTAGTGGCTTATGAGATCCACCAAGGCAGGTACAGGGAGGGACCCTCGTGGAAGGCCCTGGGCCGGGCGCCTCCCCTGGGCCTGCCTTCCGGGCCTCCGGCCGCGGTCAGGTACAAGGCGGGGGAGGGGCGGCCCCTTCCCGCGCAGGGCCGGCCGCCGGCCGCGCAAGAGGCCGACACGAAACCGGGGCCCAAAGCCCCCGAGCCCGGAGAGGCCCTCAGGCTCCAGCGGCGAATCTTGGAGAGGAGTA
>CAYLZQ010000459.1:0-2306 GCA_964388045.1 uncultured Elusimicrobia bacterium
CTCCTCAACCCCACCCCCACCCCCTCCCGTAGGGAGGGGAGAACTCGGCCCCCTCAACTCATACTCAGCCCTTCGGGCCCAGGGCGCCGTTGCCATTAACATTCTATCGCTGCGCCCGCGCGAGTGCCACTGGCACTCGCGCCCCCGTGGGGGAGGTGAGTAGTCATCAGGGCCTTGAAGCTTTTCAACACCCTGACCCGGACCAAGGAGGACTTCAGGCCCTTGAACCCCCCGGCCGTGGGGCTCTACACCTGCGGCCCCACGGTCTACAACCACCAGCACGTCGGCAACTACAGGACCTACGTCTTCGAGGACATCCTCAAGCGCAGCCTTGCCCTCTTCGGCTATCGGGTGCGCCACGTGATGAACGTCACGGACGTGGGGCATCTGGTCAGCCAGGCGGACGAGGGGGAGGACAAGATGGAGGTGGGGGCCGCGCGCGAGGGCAAGACCGCCTGGGAGATCGCGCGGATCTACACCGAGGCCTTCCTCCAGGACTGCCGGGAGCTCAAGCTCCTGGCCCCCGACGTCCTCTGCCGCGCGACGGACCATATCCGGGAGCAGATCGAGCTCATCCGGAGGCTGGAGGAGAAGGGCTTCCTCTACCGGACCTCGGACGGCCTCTACTTCGACACGGCCAGGTTCCAGGGCTACGGGAGCCTGGCGGGGCCCGAGCACATGGCTGGGCTCCAGTCCGGGGCCCGGGTCGAGGCCAACCCGGAGAAGCGCAGGCCCTCCGACTTCGCGGTCTGGAAGTTCTCGCCCAAGGACAAAAAGAGGCACATGGAGTGGGACTCCCCCTGGGGCACGGGCTTTCCAGGCTGGCACATCGAGTGCAGCGCGATGGCCATGCGCTACCTCGGAGAGTCCTTCGACATCCACTGCGGGGGGGTGGACCACGTCCCGATCCATCACAGCAACGAGATCGCCCAGTCCGAGGGCGCGACGGGCAGGCCCTTCGCGCGCTTCTGGCTGCACGGGGAGTTCTTGCTCATGGGCAGCGCCAAGATGGCCAAGTCCGAGGGAGGCTTCGTCACCCTCCGGGATCTCAAGGAGGGGGGCTACGACCCCCTGGACTTCCGCTACCACTGCCTGACCGCCCACTACCGCAAGCAGCTCGACTTCACCTGGGAGGCCCTGGATTCGGCGAAGACCTCGCGCCGCCGCCTGCGGGAGCTGGCCAGGGAGCTCAAGGCCCATGAGGCCAAGCCCGCCTGCGCGGACCACGAGGGGCGCTTCAAGGCCGCCCTGGCCGACGATTTGAACGCCCCGGCCGCCCTGGCGGCCCTCTGGGACTGCCTGAGGCAGGAGAAGCTCCCTCCAGGCTCGCGCCTGGCCCTGCTTGAGCAGGCCGAGGGGATCTTCGGGCTCGGGCTCTTCGCGCAGGAGCCGCAGGAGTGCCTTGAGCCGGAGCTTACGGCCCTCCTTGAGGAGCGCGCCAGGGCCAGGGAGCGCGGGGACTACGCCCTCTCGGACAGGCTGAGGGCGGAGCTGGACGGGAGGGGAATCATCGTGGAGGACACCCGGCAGGGCCAGAAGTGGAGAAGAAAGTAGGCGCTCGGCCTCAGGGGACGTGGATCGGCGGCACCCACGCTGTCGAGGAGACCCTGAGGGCCAAGCCCCGGAGCGTGCGCAGGATCTGGATCGAGCACCAGTCCAGGAGCCCGGTCATAGGAAGCCTGGTGCGGCTGGCCCGGGAGGCCGGGATCAGGGTCCAGTTCATGGCCCGCGCCGAGATGGACCGGGCCGTGGGCGGCGCCCGGCACCAGGGGGTCGCGGCGCAGGTGCTTCCAGAGCCTGGCGAGGACCTCGGGGAGTTCCTCAAGGGCCTTGAGGAGCCGCAGAAAAAGGGGCTGGTCCTGGTGGCCTTGGACCAGATCCAGGACCCGCGCAACCTGGGGGCGATCGCGCGCTCTGCGGTCACCCTCGGGGCGCGCGGCCTCATCCTCCCGGAGAGGCGCTCAGCCCCCGTCACCCCCGCCGCGGTCCAGGCCTCGGCAGGCGCGATCGGGAGGATCGCCGTGTTCCCGGTGAAGAACCTGGCCCAGGCCCTCCAGGGCTGCCGCGAGGCCGGATTCTGGATCTACGGGGCCGATCCTGGCGGGAGGAAGGCCTGGGAGGTGGTCTGGAACGCGCCGCTGGTCCTCGTGATCGGCTCCGAGGGGCCTGGGTTGCGCGAGCTCACCCGGCGCTCCTGCGACGAGCTGGCGAGCATCCCCCAGTCCCTCGCGGGCGTCGCCAGCCTTCCCGAATTCGCCCCCTTCCGACGTGCCGCCCCTCGCAAGCCCCTCCTCGCAGGCGACGTT
>CAYLZQ010000460.1:0-2304 GCA_964388045.1 uncultured Elusimicrobia bacterium
AATAAGGCTCCTTATGCAGCCGCTTCTGGTCATTGATGACGTCCCAATTGAAATAAAGGCTCTGCGAGAAATTCTTCTGGAGCTCCCGGGCCAGGCTTGTTTTTCCGACTTGCCTGGGACCGCTGACAAAGGCCATCTTGCCGTAGGCCTGCAGGATATTGGCCACGGGCTCCATCAGCAAGCGCAGTATCATTGCATTAGTATTAGACATAAATCTAAAAAAGTCAAGACTTTTTTAGATATGAATCGAAATATGTTTTGTCTTGATTTGACCGCCCAGAGGATTTATACTTCTGCGTATGGCGCCCGAGCCCTTGGCCCCTGCGGAGTCCATCGAGCTTCGCCCGGCCAAGATCAACGACCGCTTCATCGCCTACGTCCTGGACGCCGCTCCCTTCGCGGCCGGCTATGCCCTGACTCTGATCCTGGCGATCCTGAAGCTGCGCCTTGCCCCTGACAGCAGGGAGTTCCACCTCAAGGTCGCTGCTGTCTGGGCTGGGCTCTACCTTCTCTACCAGTTCGTGGGCAACGCCCTGGGCGCGACAGCAGGGAAGAGGCTCATGGGGATCCGAGTGGTGAGTAAGGACGGAGAGCCCCTGGGCCTTTTCAGGAGCCTGGCGCGGGCCCTGGGGTATGCGCTCAGCACCCCGCTCTTCAACTTCGGTTTCATCATCGCCCTCTTTCACCCTGAGTCTCGCGCCCTTCACGACATCCTCTCCGGCTCCCTGGTGGTGGAGGCTCGGCCCAAGAACCCTGCCGAGGCCGGGATACTTTTCTTGGGTGCAATCTGCCTGGTGGTCTCAATGTACGCTGGCACCATCTTCCTCTACCGGACCATGCCCACCAGGGCTGACCTCCTGGCCGTGGACAAGGCCAAGGACGGCCTCATGGTCCTGGCCAGGATCGAGGAGGCCTACAAAGCCTCCCACGGGACTTATACCCAGTCCCTGGGGGACCTGGCCCTGGCCAGCGGAGACGTGGAGCAGTTCAAGAGCGCGATGGGGGAGTTATTCGACGCCAACCTCTTCCAGATCCAGGCTGGAAACAGGGGCTACCGCATCTCTGCGGCGGCCAGGGACCGCAGGAGGACCCGGGTGGCGATCGAGGGCCCTCCCCCGGCCTTGGCCCCCTGAAGCAATCCTGCCGGCGAGGAAGGGCTAATACTCCGCCAGATGCCAGCGGCCGAAGGAGCGAAGGCTCTTGGGCTTTTGCGTGGCGAGGCTGAGCAGGTGCGGGGCCTCGAAGGCCCTGTAGGCCACGAAGACCCTGCGGCCTGGAAGCGGAAGCTCGCGGATGCTGTCGTCGTCCCCGAAGCGCCCGGAGTTGGCCGGGTTTCTCTTGGCGTAGTGGAGCTCCCCCACCCAGTTGACCACCTTGTCCACGGCCTGGCCGGTGTAAAATGGGATCCCGTGGAGGTATATCCCGTAGGAGTATATCCTGTCCCCCGGGCTGTAGCTCCGGGCAATGGCGAGGGAAAGCTCCTTGGCGCTCCAGAGGGGAGTGGCCCTCAGGAAAGCCAGGGCCAGAGCCCCGAGGGCTAGGCCTGAGAGGCCCAGGGCCAGGGTGCGTCTGCTCTCTCCTGAGAGGCTTAGGCCCAGGAGGCCAAGGCCCAGGGCCGCAGGGGCTGCCAGGGCCAGGGCCATGGCCTGCCTGCTGAGATCCTTCCCGATCTGAGGAAAGGCCAGGGCTGCCAGGGGAGAGAGGAGAATCAGTATCCCCAGCCCGAATGAGAGGCGCTTGGCCCATCGCGGCAGGTTCTCCAGGTTCGTGGCTGCCAGGAGGGCCATGTGCGGCAGGACAGGGAGGATGTAGGTGGCGAGCTTGGAGCTGGAGCTCGAGAAAAAGGCCGCGACCAGGAGAACCCATGAGGCCAGGGCGAAGCCCCTTGCGTTCTTCCTCCAGCCGGCCAGGGCCTGGCCCAAGGCGCAGAGCCCTGGAGCGGTCCAGGGCAGCATCCCGGCTGGAATGACCAGGAGGAAGAAATACCAGGGCTGGGGGCGGTTGTACTTCAGGGTGAGATAGCGCTGGAAATGGTGCTCCACGAAGAAGAGGTGCAGGAACCCGGGATGGCTGCGCTCCATGAGCAGGAACCAGGGAAGGACCAGAGCCGCGAAGGCCAGAGGCCCCAGGGGAGAGAGCAGGCCGCGCAGGCCTTTGCGCAGTTCCGGGAACAGGAGCAAGAGCGCGAGGGTCCAGCCTGCGGGAAAGAGCAGGGCCACCAGGCCCTTGCTCAGGAAGGCCAGGCCAGCGAAGACCCAGGCCAGGGGGCCTGCCCAGCGGCAGTCGGCCGGGCGCAGGAGGGAC
>CAYLZQ010000461.1:0-2293 GCA_964388045.1 uncultured Elusimicrobia bacterium
AAGAGCGCGATGAGCAGGCGCGGGGCGACGCTGGCCGCGGCCAGGGCGCCCAGCAGGGCCCCTGCCACGGTGGCCAGCTCCAGGGTCATCCCCAGGCGCATGTTGGCCAGGCCCCGGCCCACGTTGACGCTGGCGGCCGCGTTCGAGGTCGCGATCACCGAGATGAGGCCCGTCGCGACCGCGTTTTTCATCGGGAGGCCGAAGAAGAGGACCAGGGCCGGGACCAGGAAGACCCCCCCGCCTATCCCAAGGACCGCGCCCAAGGCGCCTGAGAGGGCCCCGGCCGCGGCCAGGCCCAGGAGGTTCACGCGGCCTCGACCGCCACCGCGATTCCCAGGCCCCCTCCGATCGAGATGGAGGCGATTCCCAGTCCCATCCCGCGGCGCCTGAGCTCCTTGAGCAGGGTCAGGACCAGGCGGCAGCCGGTCCCCGCGAAGGGATGGCCGAGGGCGAGCGCCCCCCCGTTGACGTTGAGCCTCTCCTCGGGGAGATCGAGCTCCCTGAGGTCTATGAGGACCTGGGCCGCGAAGGTCTCGTTGATCTCGAAGAGATCGATCGCCCCGATCGTGAGATCGAGGCGCCGCAAAAGCGCTCGGATGGCTTCAACCGAGGCGTAAGCCATTTTCTCGGGGGGAAGGCCTATGACGGCGTCTCCCAGATAGCGGCCTAGAGGAGGGACGCCCGAGTCGGCGGCCGCCGACTCGGAGGCCAGGATCAAGGCCGAGCCGCCGTCCACGATCGCGTGGGTGTTGGCATGGGTGGCCGTTCCTCCCTCGAAGAGGAGCCGGGAGCGCTCGAAGTGGCCTTCCGAGGGTTCCGCAAGGACGGCGTCGTCCTCCGCCAGGCCGGAGGCCGGAAGGATCTCCTCCTGGAAGGTTCCCCGCCTTTTCGCCTCCCGGGCCCTCAAGTGGCTCAGGAGGGCCCAGCGGTCCTGATCCTGCCGCGAGAAGCCGTACTCTCGGGCCAGGGCCTGGGCCGTCTCCGCGATGTGCCGGCCGCAGGAGATGTCCTTGAAGGAGGGGACGAAGACCTCGCGCCTGACCAGGCTTGCGCTGTCAGCCCCGACGGCGGCGACCCTTGCCTCGCCCCTGGCGATCTCCTCAGCCGCGGTGACGATCGCCTGGAGGCCGGTCCCGCAGGCGAGGCCAACCGCCAGGCAGGGGATCTCGGGCGGCAGGCCCGCCCTGTGGCAGACGTAGCGGCCCCCGTAGCAGGCGTGGGGCCCGACCTGATACATGTTCCCGAAGATGACCTTGCCGAGCTGAGAGGGCGCAAGCCCTGCCTTCTCCAGGGCCCCCTTCAAGGCCATGGCTCCGAGATCGAAGGGGTCCAGGACCCGCAGGGTCCCTCCCCTCTGGCCGTCTCCCCGGGTTCCGGAGGACCAAGTGGCGAATGGGGTCCTGGCCCCCTCCAGGATCAGGACCTTAGCTCTAGCCATGCTTGCCTCCGAGAGCTCTCAGGACCCGGAGCATCTCCCTGTGGATCCTGCCGTTGGTGGCCAGGGTCTGCCTCCCGAAGGTCTCGGGCTTTCCCCACGGTCTTCCCGAGAAGTCCGAGACCCTCCCTCCCGCTTCCTGGACCAGGAGAAGCCCAGCCGCCACGTCCCAGGCCTTGAGCTTGAACTCCCAGAATCCGTCCGCGCGGCCGGCCGCGACCCAGGCCATGTCCAGGGAGGCGGAGCCGCTGCGGCGCACGTCGCGGGAGCGCACCATGAAGGACCGGTAGAACTCCAGGTAGAAGCGCGCTCGCCTGGCCCGGTCGTAGGGAAAGCCGGTGATGAGCAGGGAGTTCGTCAGGGTCCTGGCCGAGGAGACCCTGATGGGCCTTCCGTTCAGGCGCGAGCCGCGCCCGGCCTCGGCCGTGAAGCACTCCTCCCGGAGGGGATCGTAGATTCCCCCCAGCAGGGGCTTGCCGCGGTGGAGGAGCCCGATCGAGACGCAGCAAGCGGGGTAGCCGTGGGCGTAGTTGGTGGTGCCGTCCAAGGGGTCGATGAGCCATCGAAAGTCCGAGCCCGTGTCTCTGGCCCCCTTCTCCTCGGCGCGATAGTCGTGGCCGGGACAGCCTTTGCGGATGATCTCCAGGATCACCCTCTGGCTTTCCAGGTCCGCCCGCGTGAGGAGATTCGCCCTGCCCTTGAGCCTGGGCGAAACCCTTCCGAAGTGCCGCCGGAGCACCCGGCCCGATTTTTCCAGGGCCTCCAGGAGGACCAGGCGGTGGGAATTCAAGTCAGGCTCCGTTGAAATAGGCCTTGAGGGCCTTAAGGAGCCCGGCGCTCGTGGCCTTGCGGGCCTCC
>CAYLZQ010000462.1:0-2292 GCA_964388045.1 uncultured Elusimicrobia bacterium
AGTCGGGGGATCCCACCCGGTTCCAGAGCCCGCTGCCGATCTCGAAGAGCCCGTTCGCGGTCCCGGCGTAGAGCTTGCCCTGGATCGCGACCAGTTGGGAGACGCCATCGGCAAGGAAAATCCTGCGCCTGATCTCTTCTGGGATGTCCAGCATGGCCCCTTTCCCCTCGGAGAGGGAATAGCGGTAGACCCTGTCCATGCCCGGGTAGGCGTAGAGCCGGCCGTCCAGCAGGGCCAGCGAGCTGACGGCTTCGCCGAACTCAGGAGCCGCCCTTTTCCATTGGCCGTCCTCGCGCGCGTAGATCCCGGCATTCGTCGCCGCGTAGGCCTTCCCTCCCAGCTCGACGATCTGGCGGACCTCGGTCTCCTCCAGCCCTTTCTCGCGGCTGAAAAGGCCGTGCCTCAGAAAGGCCTTGATGCGGCCGGCCTCCCCCTCCCTCAAGCCGTGGGCCCTGGCGAAGCCCTGGGACAGGGCCTGCTCCAGGGAAAGGCCGGGGTCGTTCCGGAGAATCCCTGCCGTCAGCCGCTTCCAATCCCGTGTTCGGCCCTCGGCAAGAGAGAGCCAGCCGGCGAGCCAGCCCTCCAGCTTTTCCCAGAGGCCCGGGATTCGGATGGGCGCGGGAGCCGGAACCCCCCTCGCGCCGCGGCCTGTCCCTCCAGGGGCGGGACCGCGGCCCAGGGAGGATACCGCCCGTCCCCCGGCCGGAGGCTCCTCCATCTGGGGCTGGGCTTCTTCGCGGGATCCGCTGGTCCGGCTCCGCTCATAGAGCCTATGCAAAGCGGCTTCTTTCCTGGCTGGATCCTGGTCGGGAAAGCCTGCGAGGGCATCCTGATTTCGAAGCCCTTCGACGGCCTGGAGGGCCTTGGCGAGGGCTGGGATGGCGGCGCTCGGGCCGGAGCTTGGCTCCCTCTCAGGGGCTGTCGCGGATGGCCCCAGGTCCTGGAGCGGAGTAATCCCTGTCAGGCCCGAAAGGCCTAGTTGAGCCTGGAGCGCCTTGCCGGGGGCGGCCAGGGCGCCGCGGCCTTCCAGGCCCAGGAGGGGGCCCAAGCCTGCGCCGGCCTTGGGAAAGCCGCGCCTGGTCCCCTGCCGTCCGGTCCCCTTCAGGCTGGCGGCCAGGGCCGCGGCGCCCTCGAATCCAGGGGAAAGCGCGGTCAACAGAACGGCCAGAGCCGCGGCAGCGGTCTTCTTGAGCATGGAGGCGCAGGGCTCCTGGGGAGGCAACGGACGGCATTCTATCCAGAAGGCGCCAGACCGCCTATGGCCTAAGGTCCTAAGCGGGCTCCGGCATGCGGCCCAAGCGGATTTGGACCTCCTGGGTCGTGTCTGGACCCTCGAGGTCTCCTTGCCCGACCGGATGCCTTTGACCCTGCCGTCATAGGAGACGCTAACGAGGACGGCGCCGCCTTCTGTGTCGGCAAAAGCGGCCTCGCTCTCGATGGCCTCGTCATCGAAGGATTCCTTGAACTCCTAGGAACGGCCGGGAGACTCGAGCCTGCCCAGACGCGGCTCGTGGTCGCGGAGCATCGCGCCGTGTTCGTCTAGGCCAGGCCTGGGAAGGCCCGGCACAGACGCGGCTGAGGAAATCCTCATAGCGTCTAGCGTGCGCGGAACGAGCGCGGATTCGCGCCAGAGGGTCTCCATCCGGCCGACAGAAGCGTCCAGCGCGGTGAGGACCTGGGAGTTCAGTTGCCGCATTTCCTGCCTGAGTCCCTCCTCCATCCTGTCCATGCGCTCGTGGGTCCTCACGATCTCGGATGCCAGCCGGTGGGTCCGGGCGTCCAGGCTCTCGATCCTGCCTTCAAGTCTCTGGATGTCCGTCTTTGTCGCTGGCGCGTCTTGCATGGTCAGCCTCCATAATATACCGCGTCCGGCCCTGCCGGGCCTGGGCCTAAAGGCCTATGCCCAATATACGAACAGAGGGCCTAAAAAGTTCCGTTATGTTGCGAGTCTTCCGACTTCGCGATAGTCTCGTCGGAGGTTCCTGGACTGTCCCGGATCGGGCAGTCCCTGGGCCTCAGCCACTCCTTCATCCTCATGGTCCTCCCTTCGAGGCGAACCTGAAGAAGAGGCTGGCGAAATCCCCGAAGATATACGTCAGGGACCGCGGGCTTCTCCACGCCCTCCTGGGCTGGGGTCCTTCGAGGACCTGCTCGGTCATGGTTTCCGCTCTGCCGAGCTCCGGTTTCCGGTTCGCGCCTCCAACCACTTCTGACCGAGCGATAACGCGAGGGAATGCCGCTTCGAAACTGGCGATCCCATTTGGCCGCCAGCTTCACCTCGATGCAAATCAT
>CAYLZQ010000463.1:0-2288 GCA_964388045.1 uncultured Elusimicrobia bacterium
CTTGCGCGAAAGGCCATTTTATACAGAATGCGCCAAAAATCATCGGGTACGACGGGCAAGATCGAGCCGGCATTCGGCCCAGCCCGGGATGGGCCATCTGGCCCCGCGCCTGGGCATCTTAAAGGCTTCTCCAGCCAGGCAGTTGGCTTTCTGCGAAACTTTTCGGAATAGGACCCTGCCGGCACCATAAGGAGACTCTCGAGGATCCTTGCAAGGGCCTGCCTGCCCAGCCGCCCATGGCCCCCAAAACACCTACTTATGGGGGCCGGGAAGGATTATTTAAGGTCCTACACGGCAAGGAATTCTCGGTCCAGGACCGAGTCCCTTGGCAAGAGCCTTCATCTCTGAGGCGCCCATCGTTTGCCACCATGATTTCCGTGCACATGCGGGATCACCGAATGTTTACGCGAATTCCTTGCCGCGTATACTAGAAAAGCGAACTGGCTAGAAAGCCCAGGAGCCCGCCTCCCAGAGCCCCGAGCAGGGCTCCCATAGGCCCGCCCATGAGGAAGCCCACGACCCCGCCGAGGACGGCTCCTCCTCCGGCCCAGAGCCACTTGTTGGTCTTGGGCTCCTTATCCTTATTAGGAGGGTCTTGGACCTTGCCTTTGTCAGGGTTTGCGTTACTTTTGTCTTTGAGTTTGGGGTCCTCTTTTTTATCTGAGCCTCCCGAGCCCTTGGAGCTGAGTTTAGGGTCCTTCTTCTCCGGGTTGGGGCCGGGGGGGACCTTGGCTGTTTTAGAGTTGGGAGCTCCCTTCTTATTAGCCTTGGGATCCAGCGCCGGTCTCCACGTTTTGACAGTGCCCTGAACGATAGAGTTCTCCTCAGGGTTAGGGTCTAGCTCCCACCAGCTCCGGTCGGAATTTTCGTAGCTCTTTTCCAACACAGCAGGATCTCCAGCGCTCATGGTCTGCACTTTTTTCAACGTGCTGGATTGTATCCTCTCCGCGGCTGCAGCCAGCCTCCAGGGCGCGGCAAGCGCCGCCAGGGAGGCCACCAGGTACAACGATTTCCTGAAGCTCATCTCTTTTTCCTCCGTCGATGGTTTTCGAATAATTACGTCTTCAATCCCAAGCATAGCAGCCAGAGTTCATGGAATTTTCACGAAGTTGTGGAAAAAGCGTAACTTCCTGGTAAAAGCCTTCAGCCCTGACCAGGCTCGGAAACCCTGCCTCTATAGCGCACGGGGGGGTTGCTTGCGCTCCCATGGGAGGTGGGTCCTAGGGCCTATGGTGAGATGGGTCCAAGGCTCCTTGGCAGGGCAAGCCCCTTGAGCCAAACTAGCAGGGGCCCGCATTCGGGCGGGCACGAGGCGCTTAGGGGAATGTCTACGGGACGATGGCGATTAGGAGTTTTTCTCGCAGGCCTTGGCCTGGCGGCCCATGTGCCGGCTTGGGCCGGCGCGCCTCCTGGGGCGCTCCAGGGCTGCCGTGACTTGTACCACGACTACGTCCTTCGCTGCAAGATTGGCAGACAGGAGTGGGACCTGGCCTGCAGGGAGGGGCTCCGGCCAGAGGAGATCCTGAGTCGAAGGGGCTCCGCCGGGTGCGCGTCGAGGAGCAGGGGGGCGTCGGAGGATTTTCCAGAGGGCCTTGCGCAGAACCCCTCGGCCTCCCCCTTCCTGGCCCAGGGCTTTGGCCGCGTGAAGAGCCTCAGATCCTACTTGGGAAGGCACCTGTCCTCCGGCCACCTGGGCGGCATCTACGGGGAGCGGGCTCAAGAGGAGGACAGGGCCTTGGTCCGCATCTCGGCAGGAGGCGGAGGTTCCATGGGAGAAGCTGCCAAGCAGGCGGTTGCAAGAACATCCCGGAGGCCGGAGGCTTATGGTGGCCAGCAGCACATGAGGTTGGGGAGCGCCGAGCCTCCGGCTCCCCCCATTCTGGAGAGCAAGGGGATTTTCACTCGGATAGGCGGTTTTTTCCGCAAGGTCGCCAGCTCAGCCCTGAACCTAGCCAAGGTCGCCGTTCTGGCCCCAGTGGCCATAGCCTCAAGCGCCGTGGAAGGGGTCGTTGCAGGAGTGGGAGCAGCCTTCAAGGGGGATGTTCCCAGGGCCCTGACTTGGCCCGGGAAGCTCGCGATGAACGCAGCCTGGAACACGCTCACCGCTGGGAGCGTGGCTGCCAATGCCGCCAGCGAGCCTTTCTGGGGCCTAGTCAAGCCCAAGGGGAGCCCGGAGATATCCATAGACCTGGTCGGCTCAGGGCCGAGGATGAGGGTGCTTTCAATCGGAGGGCCCCTCTCCCACCTGGCCTCGGCGGGCGTCATCGGCGGGGCGCTGGTGATCGTCG
>CAYLZQ010000464.1:0-2286 GCA_964388045.1 uncultured Elusimicrobia bacterium
GTCGCGGCGGCCTCGATGATCTCCCAGGCGTCTAGGCCCAGGTGATGGCAGATCTGGGCCATCTCGTTGACCAGGGCGATGTTGACCGCGCGGAAGGAGTTCTCGAGGAGCTTGACCATCTCGGCGGCGCGGGCGCTTGAGACCGGGACCACTTCCCCGATGATCGTGGAGTAGACCGCAAGCGCCAGGCGGGTGGAGGCCCGGTCGCAGCCTCCGACCACCTTTGGGGTGTTCGCGATCCCGTAGGACTTGTTTCCGGGGTCCACCCGCTCCGGCGAGTAGGCGAGGTGAAAGTCGCGCCCCAGCCTGCGCCCCCCGCTCTCCAGGACGGGGAGAACCATCTCGTCGGTCGCGCCCGGGAAGGTCGTGCTCTCGAGGATCACGAGCTGGCCCTTCCTGAGCCTCCGCGAGATCTCCTCGACAGCGGCCCTGATGTTGGAGAGATCCGGCTCCCTGGTCTTGCGCAGGGGAGTCTGCACGCAGATGATCAGGACGTCGCAGGCGCCCAGGCCCTCGAAGCCCTGGCTGGGGACGAAAAGCCCGGACCTGGAAAACCTCGCGAGCTCCTCCGAGGGGACGTCGAGGACGTAGGACCTCCCACGGCGCAGAGCCCGCAGGCGCTCCGGGCTGACCTCGAAGCCTGAAACGCGCAACCCCTTGCGGCAGAACTCCATGGCCAGGGGGAGGCCCACGTAGCCAAGGCCAAGGATGCCGATCCGGGCGGACCTGTCCTTGAGGCGCGCCTTCAACGCCATGACCTGAGTATAGCTTTTTGTAGAAGCCCCAAGCCTTTTGGTAGACTCTCCAAAGCATGCCCCACTACAACGTCTGCGTCGTGGGTTCAGGTTACGTGGGCCTGGTCAGCGGGACCTGCCTGGCCGCCCTCGGCCACCGCGTGGTCTGCGTGGACTCCGACGCGCGCAAGCTCAAGGCCCTTGTGGCCGGTAAGATCCCCATCCACGAGCCGGGGCTTGAGGAGCTTTTCGCGCGGGAGCGCAGGCTGGGGCGGCTCCAGTTCGCCGCCACGATCAAGGAGGGGATGGAGCACCGGGGCCGCCGCGCCCAGGTCATCTTCATCGCCGTCGGGACCCCCCCCAGGCCGGACGGCTCGGCCGACCTCTCCACCGTCGAGTCCGCGGCCGAGGAGATCGCCAAAAACCTCAGGGACTACACGGTCGTGGTGGACAAATCCACCGTCCCGGTCGAGACCGGGGAATGGGTCTGGCGCACGATCACGCGCTTCAACAAAAGGGGAGTCCCCTACGACGTGGTCTCGAATCCGGAGTTCCTGAGCGAGGGCTCCGCGGTCAAGGACTTCATGAACCCGGACCGGATCGTACTCGGCCTCTGCTCCCCGCGGGCCGAGAAGATCATGCGCGAGCTCTACGCGGGGATAGAAGCCCCGGTCCTGGTCACCGACGTCAAGAGCGCGGAGCTCATCAAGCACGCCTCCAACTCCTTCCTGGCGACCAAGATCTCCTTCGTCAACGCGGTCTCCGCCCTCTGCGAGAAGGTGGGGGCCGACGTCACCCAGGTCGCCCATGGGATGGGCCTCGACCGGCGCATAGGCCCCCACTTTCTGCGCGCCGGCCTGGGCATGGGCGGTTTCTGCCTGCCGAAGGATCTCGAGGCCTTCTACTGGATCTGCAAGAAGAAGGGCTACGACTTCGCCCTGCTCAAGACCGTCAAGGAGATCAACGAGTTCCAGAAGGCCTGGGTCCTGCGCAAGATCGAGGAGAAGCTCTGGAACCTGGAGGGGAAGACCGTGGCCCTCCTGGGCCTGGCCTTCAAGCCCCACACCGACGACATGCGCTACGCCCCGAGCATGGACATCGCCGCCATGCTGAGGGAGCGCGGGGTCCGCGTCCGCGCGACCGACCCCGTGGCGATCCCGAAGGCCAAGGGCCTCGCCGCGCTGAAGGGCGTCTCATTCTCCAAGGACCCCTACGCCTGCGCGCGGGGAGCCGACGCCCTGGTCCTGGTCACAGAGTGGCCCCAGTACCAGGACCTGGACTGGAGGCGCCTGCTCAAGCTCATGCGCATCCCCCTGATCCTCGACGGGCGGAACTTCTACGATCCCGCCAGGCTCCGCAAAGCGGGCTTCACCTACTGCGGGGTCGGCCGGCCCGAGCCCTAACGGCGCTCCGCCCCGCAATGGAGCGGCATCTCGGAGTTTATGAAAAAGAGCAACGACGTCTCCTCCGCTCTCCCTGAAGGGGCGGTATCCGACCGAGGAACGCCTGCCCTCTCCCCCTCGAGGGGGAGAGGGCAAGGGAGTAGGGGGGA
>CAYLZQ010000465.1:0-2284 GCA_964388045.1 uncultured Elusimicrobia bacterium
CAGGGCCGCGGTGGAGGCGGATGGGCAGGTCCGGGAAATACTGCGCGAGGCGAGGGAAAAGGACCCTGGAATTGAGGCGGATATTGACAAAGCGATCCGGGAAAGAGTCCTCAAGGAGAAGCCGGAGCTCGGCCAGGACCCCCAGGCGCTCAAGAACCTGCGTGAAGGCCGCCTCACGGTATCGCTAGGAGTCGCCGATATTCCCGGGGTGGGGAAGGCCTTGGGCAACCTGGAGGCGCAGGGAGTCCTCAAGGAGGCCCTCAAAAGCGCGGATCAGGCCCTGAACCGGGCCAAGAATGAGGGTAGAAACAGGGTCGTCGAGCAGGCCGGGGAGCAAGGCCAGCCCGGCAAGACCGGTGGAGTTTCGGGCGGGCTGGGGTTCACCGGCAAGACCGGCGGGGCCGGGGAGGGTCCATCCGGCAGGTCGGGGACGAGGGTCTTGGAAGGGATCCTGCCTGAGTGGATCGCGGAGCTCAGGGAGGGCGGGGTGAAGCCTCGCTTGGAGAGCCAGCACATAGAGGGGGGCACTCTTGGAGCAGAGGCCTCCTATATTACAAAAAGCGGCAAGAAGACTAAAAATCCAGTTCCTTTTGAAATGAGGGTCTTCAAGAATGCGATCGAAATCAAGGCTAAGGGGTCCAAAGGCGGGCCTGCGGGCAATATCGTCCAAAAGGAGGGGGAGTGGTATCTAGCCACGCTCGACGATTGGCCGGGGCCAACCAGCAAGGAATCCTGGATCCAGGGCCAATGGGAGTTGGTGGGAGACGCCCTCGTGTTTAAGGCCGGAGATTTCCGCCTTTCCATGAACAAGCCGGGGATGCTCCTTGTGAAGGGAGGGCACCTCCTGGACGCGGTCTCGGCCCAGCTCTTCAGGGGAGAAGGAGCCGGAAGGTTCCGCAGGCTCGAAAACGGGGTTTTGTTCATCGAGATGGAGGGAGCTCCTCTGGGATTCAAGAGCTTCTTTCCGGAGAGGTGGAGCTCCGAGACGGTGTCAAAGGCCGCCGAGCATGTTCTAATGAACGGCAAGGTCGTCAAAACCGAGACTGCGAAGAACGGAGAGAAGGCCTTGATGAGGGGGCTTTATCAGGAGGTCTGGGTGGACGCCTGGGTCCGTCGGGACAAAGCCACGGGCGAGACCGTGGTGGAAACGTCATATCCCACCGAGCCTACCGATTTGAAACTGGAAGGGCCGATGGAGCCCCTAGCCAAGGGGTCTTCGCTCGGCCCCACGGGCTCTACAGGCAAGACGGGCGGCTTCTCAGAGTACGACATGAGGATGGCGGTCCAGAAGAGGCCCGAGATCGAAGCCGCCTTTGGCCGCGATCCTCTTTTGCGCAACTGGGTCATCAGGTTCGCGGACCCAGGCGGGGGGCGCCATTTCTCTCACGAGCGGGGCGCCCCCGAGATCGTCATCCATCCTGATCTGGCGGCGGTAGCCAGGGCCGAGCAAATCGCGGAGCTGGCCAGGCGGGCCGAGGAAGGCCCTCCCGGCGGTTCCGGACCCCCTGGGCCTGGCAAGACCGGCGGGGTCGGGGACCTCGGCCCCGGATTTCGAACCCGCGAGGAGATGCAAGGCATTGTAAAGTCCGTGGAGGACGCGATAAAGGATATCGAGGCGGCGAGAAGGGAGAAGAAGCTCAAGGACCTAACGCCCGAGGAGAGAAGGGAGATCTTCTTGACCAGGCTCTTTAGAGAGCTCAATCCTGACCTGGGAGTCGCCGGCCGGAGAGAGGGGAAGGGCGGAGCGGTCCTCTTGGACTACGATCTGGGTCGTTTCCCGGAGGAGCTCGTCATCGACCACCATGGACGCTTCGCAAGCGAGAAGAGCCCGCACGTGGACACCACGATGAAGCTGCTGGGCATAATCAGGAGAGAGCTTGCGCAGGGACGCGGGGCTCCGGAGGAGAGGGTTGAGCGCCTGAGGGATAGGTTCCGGAATTATTCGACCGACAACCTGGGCGACGGGGCTTGGTCGGTCTGGATCCTGGCCAACTTCGACTCGGTGGTCAGGGATCGGACCTTGATGGATCGAATCTACTACGCCACCAAGTTCGAGGATTTCGGCCTCTTCGGCAAGGCGATGTATGAAGCGGCCAAAGGGGATCCCGTGGTTAGGGATGCGATCGAGCTTCAGCAGGCGGTCTTCAAGGTCTACGACAAGGCGCTCAAGAAATACGGGGTGTACGACGCGACTTCGATGGACCGCTTTGATCACCTGCCGGCCGAGAAGCAAAGGGCCATGCTCTCGGAAGTCCTCGAGGGCATGACCAGGGCGCTCAAGGAC
>CAYLZQ010000466.1:0-1954 GCA_964388045.1 uncultured Elusimicrobia bacterium
TGATCCAGCGCCGCACTCCGGCCACGGGGGGGCTCGAGAGGGCCCAGAGGAGGGCGAGGACGGTCAGGACCAGGAGCGGGCCGATCCACTCCCGGAAGCGGTTGTAGTCGAGGCGACTCGTGAAGGCCATGGCTGAGACCCCGGCCAGGGCCCAGAGGACCTGGCGCCTGAAGAAGTGCAGGGAGTTTCCCAGGGTCTGCTCGGCCCAGATGGCGCTTGCGGAATAGAGCATGACCAGGCCCCAGCAGAGCAGGATCAGGACCACTCCCAGGAGGGTGTAATCGAGGCCGGTCTTTCTTCTCATCGCGCGGACCTCACCAGTCGCTTGAACTGCTCTCCCCTCTCCTCGAAGTTCTTGAACTGGTCGAAGGAGGCGCAGGCTGGAGAGAGGAGCAGGACGTCTCCCCGGGAGCCGATCTTGAAGGCCGTCTCCACGGCGGTCTTCAAGTCCCCGCAGGGAAAGATGGGCTTGAGTCCCCCCAGGTCCTCCTCGATCTTGCGGGAGGCGCTTCCGATCGTGAGGATGCCCTTGACGCCTGAGGAGACCAGGGGGGCCAGGGGGGTGTAGGGGCTTCCCTTGTGGAGCCCCCCGAGGATGAGGAGGATGCGGTCCTTGAAGTCCCCCAGGGCCCTCAGGGCGACCAAAGTGGAATCCACGTTGGTGGCCTTCGAGTCGTTGAGGCAGCGGATACCCTGGAAGGTCCCTGCCTCCTCCAGCCTGTGCGCGATCCCCTGGAAGCTCCTGAAGCCCTTCTGGACCTCCGCTGCGGAAATCCCCCGCCCCAGGGCGAGGAGGGCGGCCGCCATGGCGTTTTCGAGGTTGTGCTGGCCCGGGAGCCTGGGCGGGTCCAGGGCGATCTCCCGGGAGCCTGGGAGCTTGACGCGTATCCTGCCTTTCCGGGGCCAGGCCTGCACGGGTCCCAGGGGCTCTCGCGCGAAATAGAGCCTCCGGGCCCGGCAGCGCCGCGAGAGCTTCAGGACTATCGGATCCGAGGCGTTGAAGACGCAGAGGTCGGACTCTCCCTGCTTCCGGAAGATCCGGGCCTTGGCCTCGATGTAGCGGGACATCCCTCCGTGGTGGTCGAGGTGGTCCGCGGTGATGTTGAGGAGGGCCGCGGCCCGAGGGCGCAGGGAGGTGCTGTCCTCAAGCTGGTAGCTGGAGACCTCCAGGATCAGGATGTCCTTTTCCCCGGCTTTGTGAGCCGCCTCCGAGAGGGGCAGGCCTATGTTGCCGCAGATGTAGGCGCGGCGGCGCAGCCGCCGCGTGGCCCTTTGGAAGATTTCCCCCGTGAGAGCCGTTGTCGTCGTCTTTCCGTTCGTCCCGGTGATGGCTATGATTTCCTTCGCCTTGCAGAAGGCGAGGGCCACTTCGAGCTCGCTGAAGACCGGGATGCCCGCCTCCCGGAGCCGGGCCAGGATGGGCAGGGAGGGCAAAAGCCCGGGGCTTTTGACGGCGAATCCGCATTTGAGGACCCGAGCGCTGTGGCCTCCCCCCTCCCAGGCGAAGCCGGCCGGCATCCGGGGGAGGGCCTTTGCGAGCTCGGCCCTCGGCCTTGAGTCGCTCCCGAAGACCTTGAAGCCCTTCCTGACCAGGAGCCTGGCGCAGGCCAGGCCCGAGAGGCCCAGGCCCAGGACGCAGGCCTTCTTTTTCCTCAACTCCCTGGGATCGAAACTCATGGCCTCACCGGATCTTGAGCGAGGCGAGCGCGGTCAGCATGAGGAGGATGCCGAAGATCCAGAAGCGGACAGTCACCTTGGGCTCCGCGATCCCGGCCAGCTCGAAATGATGGTGCAGGGGGGCCATCCTGAAGATCCTCTTGCCCTTGCGGAGCTTGTAGGAGGACATCTGAAGGATCACGGAGAGGGTCTCCAGCACGAAGACCCCCCCCAGGATGGGAAGGATGAGCTCCTGCTTGACGCAGAGGGCGACCGCGGCGATCACCCCGCCCAGGAA
>CAYLZQ010000466.1:1964-2280 GCA_964388045.1 uncultured Elusimicrobia bacterium
GCACACGGCCGCGAGCCCCAGCGAGGCGCCGAGGAACAGGGAGCTGGTGTCGCCCATGAAGATCTCGGCGGGGTAGGCGTTGAACCACAAGAACCCCAGGCAGGCCCCCACCAGGGCCGCCAGGAAGACGCTGATCTCCCCGGCCCCCTCCACCGGGATGATGCGCAGGTAGGTCGCGAACTTGACGTTGCCGGCCGCGTAGGCGAAGACCCCGTAGGCGATCGCGCAGAAGATGATGCTGCCGACGGCCAGGCCGTCCAAGCCGTCGGTGAGGTTGACGGCGTTGGAGGAGCCCACGATCATGAGGGCGGCCAGC
>CAYLZQ010000467.1:0-2277 GCA_964388045.1 uncultured Elusimicrobia bacterium
CAGGTCGCCGCGGCGGCCCTGGCGCTGGCGATCCAAAAGGGGAGACCGCAGGCAGAGGCCGCGAGAGCCGTCCTAGGGAATACTCCGGCGAAAGCTCCGATCGCCGGCAGGACCAGCCCTGCCGCTGCCAGAAAAAGATAGAGGGAAACCCCCCTCCGACGCCCCAGCCTCACGACCAGATTCCTCTTCCCCACCAGGCGGTCCTGGTGGAAATCAGGGATCTCGTTGACCACGGCCAGAGCCCCTATCAGCAGCCCTGGGACCAAGGAAGCGGCCAGGGCCGGCCATGAAAAACGCTGGGTGTGAAGGTGCAGGCTTCCCAGGGTCATCCAGGGGCCGTAGGAGAGGGCGATCATGGCCTCCCCAAGGCCGCGGTAAGCCCACCGGATCGGGGGACCCACGTAGAAGACCGCGGCCATCCCTCCCAGGAGGGTGTAGAGAACGATCGGCCAGCCCTCCTCGCGGGCCAGCCACAGGCCGATCCCGGCAGCCGCGGCAAAAGCCCCCGCCCCGAACCAGAACATCCACTCCGGAATGTATTCGTCGTCGCTCGGATTGAAGACCCTGTCCGTCCCCATCCGGGCGTCGAAATACTCGTTGAAGGACTCGACCCCGGCCACGGCCAGGAGTATCCCGAGGAAGCCCAGCCAGAAGATCCCGGGCCTGAAGCTCCGCTCCACCCCGTAGGCCCAGGCAGCGCCGAGAAGATAAGGCAGGAGGCCGGCGTAAAGGAAGAAGCGGTAACGAATTAAGGAGACGGCCCTAATGAATAGCGGGGCATCGGCCGGAGGCGGGCCTGGGCGCGCAACGGCCGATGCCCCGCTTATAACTCTATCCACTGGTGCAGGCGGGAGATGAGACCCGGCTCCCTCTCGATGTTCTGGACGAATTCAAAGACCCTGGGATCCCCCCAGGCCCTGTGGAAGTCGGCCCACACCCCGGCGAGGCTCTGGCGCCTGAGATCCCCGCAGACGAAGGGCATGGCGTTGATGAGCTTCACCTTCCCGTTGGGGAGCACGATGAAAAGCGCGGCCGGATTTTTGAGCCGGACCTTGAGCTCCTCCACGATCCCCATCTCGTGGAAATAGACGCGCATACGGCCCTCATACTCCGCGGCCTTCGCGTGGAGGGTCGCGAAGAAGGCCTCATACTGCTCCTCGCTGGGGGCTGTCAGGTGCCAGGTCTTGACAGCGTTTCCCGTGTACATGATGCGGCCCGTGTAGAAGCTGTAGGCCCCCTCCTGGTAGGAAAGGTCCACGGCCTGGGCGATCTCGTGGATGTTGAAACGGGCCGGGACGAAATTGATCTCGATGGGGACCTCCGCCTCGCGGAGGTTCCCGATCCCCTCCAGGGCCTTCTCGAAGCGCCCCAGGACCCTCATCCGGTTGAAGGTGGCCGGGCTTGCCCCATCCAGGCTCACCTGGACCGCCTTGACCCCCAGGCTTTTCAAACGCGCGCAGTTCTCCGGGGTAAGGAAATGCCCGTTGGTCTCGATCTTGAGCCCCACCCCCGTCCCTGAGAGCCTCTCCACCATCTCGAAGAAATGGGGATGGACCATGGGCTCGCCCCCTGAGAAGGAGACGTAGGGGACCTCCTCTTGGACGAGTTGATCCAAGAGCGAGAAGACCTCCTCCCGGGTGAGCTCGTCCTTGAAGGCCTTCCCCGGCCCGGACTCCTCGATGCAGTGCAGGCAGGCCAGGTTGCACTCGTTGGTGATCTGCCAGGCCACGTAAAGCGGCGCCCGGAGCTCGCCGCTTTCCGCTGTCTGCGTCTGCTCCTCCGCCGCTTTCGGCATGCCTACTCCGTGACCAGCCCCTTCTCCCTAAGCTGGGCCAGGAAGTCCAAGGCCTCCTTCTCCATGCTCCCGCTTGTGTCCTCGTACTTTCCCTTGAGCCTCTCCGCCAGGGTCTTGGCGTCGGCCCCCGAGAGGACCTCCCGGACGACGGCGGCCCCGGTGGGGCTCAAGGTGTAGACCTTCTCGGAGCGAGTCTCAAAGAGCACCGCCCCGAACTTCTCCTCGCGGAACTTCACGAAAGGTGCGAGCTTCATGATCCCCTCCCTGTGGGCGCAAAGGCACGGCGCCGCCTCGGCCGCCTCACGCTTTGCGATCTCCTCCATCTCCCGTTGAATTCTCTGAATTCGTTGGATCCGACGGATGCTCTCCCGGGCCAGAGCAGGGGCGACCCCGGAGGCAGCCTTCTCGCAGGCCTCGCCATCCCTGAGGAAGAAATCCCCGCTCTTCCAGGACCTGCGGACCAGAGTCTCGTAGCTCAAATT
>CAYLZQ010000468.1:0-2267 GCA_964388045.1 uncultured Elusimicrobia bacterium
CCACGAGGCCTTCAACGGCGCGGGCTATCCCGCGGGTCTGAAGGGCGAGGAGATACCGATCGGGGCCAGGATCCTCTCGGTCGCCGACTCCTACGACGCCCTGACCTCCTGGCGGCCCTATCGGGACCGCTGGGACTACAGGGCCGCTTTCGGGGAGATGGAGCGGGACTCCCAGAACGGCAAGTTCGACCCCAAGGTCCTGGCCTGCCTGGGCAGACTCCTGGAGATCGGGTAAGCCGCCTGCCTCTGCACGTGACGCCCTGGCGCCCTCCTTTGGCGCCGTGGCGTCAGTACGCTCGCTGCCGCTCGCAGCACTTGGACCGCCACTCAATTCCCTATGCGGTCCAGTACGCTCGCTGCCGCTCGCAGAAGGTCAGCGGCGGGAAATCGTGAAGGCCTGGGCATCCTCCGCCCAGTCGATGCGGGAGACGTTCATGTGGCTGAGGATCTTGAGAAAGCCTTCCGAGGCGAGGCCCCTGAGCTTCTCGGGAAGAGGAGTCTTGGTCGCGATCACCCGCACGGTCTCCTGGGAGACCTCGGCCCTCGGCGGAAGTTGGGCCACCAGGCTCACCCCCCGCTTTTTGACCTGCTCGTCCGGATACTCCCAGGTCTGGCCGGCCTTGAGCTTGACCTCGGGCAGGATCTCGTTGGGCACGATCAGGGCGGCCTCTCCCTTCATGCCCACGTTGTAAAGGTAGAGGTAGCAGTCTCGGCTGGCCGTGACCACGAGCTTGGCCTCGTCTCCCTCCACGAAGCTGGTACGCGGGGAAACACGAAGCTCCACGTGAAAGTCCCTGTCCGCGTACTCCGGGATCGGCATCAGGCAGGTCCGAAGGACCAGGTGGTAGCGGCAGGCGGGGCAGCCGGGAAGGTCCAGGTACCTCTCGGAAAGGACTTTCTCGTTCAAGATCCGGCCCAGGCGCGTGGTCTGGAGGATGCTCTCGGTCAGGCTCTGCTGGTCGCGCAGGGTCTCCTGCTGGAAGTCCATGAAGCGCGAACGGACCTCGACCCCAAGGTAGTCCTGCATGGCCGCTTGGCGCGCCTGCTCCACCGCCATCGCGTGGACCTGGTGGCGGCTGTCGTGCTCCCCCACCCTCACGGCGCCCTCGCTTTCGATCCAGACGCAGCCCGAGGGGTCCTTGCCGACCTCCCGGGCGCGCTTGGGCTCCTCGGCGGCGAGCTCCTCCAGGGCGGGCTCTTGGATCGGTGCCTGGGGCTTCTTCTCATTACGGAAGGCCTTCCCTTCTTGCGGGGGCTTGGCAGGAAGGGCCTTGGGCTTCAAGGGGGCTTGGGCCAGGCAGCCCGCAATCCACAAGACAAAGAGCGCCAGGATTGTTTTCCTCAGACTCGTCATTCTTTCAGGGAACCAGTATCCCAGCGATCGTGGCGGTCATGAAGGTGGCGATGGCCCCCACGACCATGGCCTTGAGGCCGAGCCTTGCCAGGTCGTGGCGGCGGTTGGGCGCTATCCCGGAGATCCCTCCGATCTGGATCGCGATCGAGGAAAAATTCGCGAAGCCCGAGAGGGCGTAGCTCGCGATCACGACCGCCCGGTAGGAGAGGGGCTCCCCCTTCTGGAGCATCTCGGCCATCTGGAGGTAGGCCACGAACTCGTTGATCACGGTCTTGACCCCTATGAGCTTTCCCACGGCCCAGCAGTCGGGCGTGGGCACCCCCATGACCCAGGCCAGGGGCCAGCCGAGGGTGCCGAGGAGCATCTCCAGGGTGAGGCGGGGCAACCCGATCCAGGCGCAGGCCCCCTGGAGCAGGGCGTTGGCCATAGCGATCAGGGCGATGAAGGCCAAAAGCATCGCCGCCACGTTGAAGGAGAGGGTCAGGCCCTCCGAGGCCCCGCGGGCCGCCGCGTCGATGACGTTGGCGTCTATCCTCTCGTGGACCAGCCTCACGTGTTCCCCGGTCAGGGGCTTGCCGGTCTCGGGCATCACGATCTTGGCGCAGGCCAAGGCCGCCGGGGCTGACATCACGGACTGCGCGATCAGGTGCCCCGCGATGTCCGGGAAGTACTGGTGGAGCATCCCCACGTAGGCGGCCAGGACCCCGCCCGCGGTGTTCGCGAACCCCCCGACCATGACCGCCAGGAGCTCGGAGGAGGTCATGTCCTTGACGTAGGGTTTGACCACCAGGGGGGCCTCGGTCTGCCCCACGAAGATGTTGGCCGCCGTAGAGAGGGTCTCGGCGCCAGAGCATTTCATGGTCTTCTGCATGACCACCGAGAAGAAGTTGACCACCCACTGCATGATCCCGAG
>CAYLZQ010000469.1:0-2266 GCA_964388045.1 uncultured Elusimicrobia bacterium
CTTGGACCGCCACTCAATTCCTTATGCGGTCCAGTACGCTCGCTGCCGCTCGCAGTCGGTTCAGGGCCCTCAGGGGGAGGGATGGGCTCGCCAGTCGTCATGGGTCCAGGGCTTCGTTCGTTGCTTATCCAGGCTGTAGCTAAAGGCCCAACCAAGTATGTCACCTCAGGAGGTCCCTGTCAAGGCGGTTGTCGGGCGGTCAGGGTGGTTGTCGCAGGTATGCTATGATGAGGGGCAGGGATGAGGGAAGTCATCGTCTTCACGGACGGGGCCTGCTCGGGGAACCCCGGACCCGGGGGCTGGGCCGCGATCCTGCTCTGGCCGGACGGCAGGGTCCGGGAGATGGGGGGTAAGGCGGCCAGGACCACCAACAACAGGATGGAACTCCTGGCCGCGCTCTCGGCCCTGCGGGCGCTCAGTGATCGCCTCCCGATCAGGATCTACACGGATTCAACCTACCTCATCTCCGGGGTTACTTCGTGGCTTGCCTCCTGGAAGCGGAAAGGCTGGAGGACTTTCGAGGGAAGACCCGTGCTCAACAGGGATCTCTGGGAAGAGCTAGATGCCCTGCTGGCTGGGCCTAAAAACCGGGTAAGCTGGCATTACGTGCGGGGCCATTCGGGGGCTGCTGGCAACGAGCGCTGCGACAGGATAGCCGTCTCCTTTGCTCAGGGCAGGGGGATCGTTCTCTATTCAGGCCGGATCTCGGGCTATCCCTTCGACCTAAGCTGTCTGCCGCGGGAGACCGCACTCCCCAGAGGGCCCCTCGGGCCCAAGGCTGCGAAAGGGGGAGGCTACTACCTCAGCCTGGTTGCGGGGAGGCTGGAGCGCCATGCCACCTGGGGGGAGTGCCAGGCCCGCGTCCTGGGCAGATCAGGAGCCAGGTTCAAGAAAGTCTCCTCTGCGGAGGAGGAGGCCCAGGTCCTTAGGGGCTGGGGCGTCTAAGGCGCAAGCCCCAGAGGCCGAGATAGAAGAGGTGGGAGCCGAAAGCCGCGGTCCAGAGAAACCATTCCAGCCGGCCCAACGCGGCCAGGATGAGGATCAGGTAGACGTAGTCGCGGCTGGCCACGCGCTCGATGAGGAGCGAGAAGGCCCCACGCTTTTCCTCAGGCACCCTCAGGACCAGCCACCAGACGCTAGCCATGCAGCCGAGAAAGCCCGTCACCAGGAGGATTCCCGGCAGAAGAAAGTGAACCTGGGGGTCGGCGCGGTAGACTCCCACAGGGACCGCCGCGAAGGTCGCCAAGTGGGAGAGGTGATCCGCTGCCAGGTCATAGGCCGCTCCCCCTTTCGTGCAGAGGAGCTTGAGGCGCGCCACCTCCCCGTCGCAGCCGTCCAGGATGCAGCAGAACCATAGGATCAGGGCCCCTAAGAGCTGCCAGGGGTATGAGCCCCAAGCCAGCCCCCAGGCCCCCAGGAGTCCCAAGATGAAGCTGGCCGTGGTGATCTGGTTGGGAGTAATGGGAGTCTTGAGCAGGACTCTGGAGAGGGTGATGGAAAGCCTGCGGTCGAAGCGGGCCAGATAGCCGTCGGTTTTCCTGGGGAGCTGGGCGCAGAGGGCTTCCTCGGCCTTTTGGATGGAGCCGGGATCCTTCGCAGAGAGCCAGCCGGCCTGGGGTCTCTGGACTGTCTCAGCCGAGGAGAGGGCCTTCTGGGCCAACTGGGCTGCCGTGTCCTGGCCCGAGACGAGTTCCCCGGCCTTGGGATAGTAGGCGGCCACTGTCTCTTGACCCCAGAGCCAGCGCACAGGCTGCCCTGACATTCCGGCTTGCCTGACGAAATCCTTGAGGGCGCAAGCCTCAGGGAAGCCGTCAGGGGAAAGGACCAGGAGGGGGGCTTGCGCCTCAATCTCTCGGGCGATTGGCCCTCCGTCGGCGCACGCGACAGGGCTTCCAAGCCCCTTAAGCTGGCCCTGCCACCGGTTCTGGAATTTTGGGCCTTGCCCGCAGAACACGATCCTGGATGGGGCCAACTCCTCGTGAGCCCGATGCGCGGTGCGCAGGGCGCAGGGAAGCCCGGCCACGAGGTTGCCGTCGGAAGCGGGGAGAAGGACCTGGAGTCCTCCAGGCATTAAACGAAATTATAGCAGTTTGGCTGACCGGTAGAGGGACAGGGACCCCTGGCTGGCTGCACCCACTGGAAGTAGGTGAGCGTGAGCGGGCATGGCCTGCTTGCCTTAATAGCGGGCCGGGGCCTGCCGGCTTGGGGCCCCATCGGGCCTGCGGCCGGCCCGGCGACTGTCGCGCCGGTTCCTCCTCGGCCCGAT
>CAYLZQ010000470.1:0-283 GCA_964388045.1 uncultured Elusimicrobia bacterium
GGTGGGCGGCTGCCGCTTCGTCTGCCTGGAGTGCTCAGCCGAGCAGAACGAGGCGGGAAAGACTAGGCCCCAGGGCTGCGCCAAATGCGGATCGGAGTGGGTGACACCGCGCTTCCGCTCCATGAACGTCGGGCTGCGCCAGAAGCTCGATCTCTACGCCTGCGTGCGCCCGGTCCGCTGGTTTCAAGGAGTGCCCTGCCCGGTCAAGGAGCCCCACAAGTTCAATATCGTGATTTTCCGGGAGAACACCGAGGACGTCTACGCCGGCATCGAGTTCGAGCAC
>CAYLZQ010000470.1:293-2255 GCA_964388045.1 uncultured Elusimicrobia bacterium
GCACGGGACCCCGGAGCAAAAGAAAGTCTACGATTTCCTGACCAAGGAGATGGGCAAGAGCTTCAGGCCCGACTCCGGGATCGGGATCAAGCCCATCTCCGCGACCGGGACCAAGCGCCTGGTGCGCATGGCCCTCCGCTACGCTCTCGAGCGCCGCAAGCCCTCCCTCACCCTGGTCCATAAGGGCAACATCCAGAAATTCACGGAAGGGGCCTTCCGCGACTGGGGCTACCAGCTCGCCCTGGAGGAGTTCCGGGACCGGATCGTGACCGAGGCCGAGCTCTGGGACCAGCACGGGGGCAAGATGCCGGCTGGAAAGCTCCTGATCAAGGACAGGATCGCGGACCAGACCTTCCAGCAGCTCCTTCTGAGGCCCGAGGAGTACAGCGTGCTCGCCGCCCCCAACCTCAACGGCGACTACCTCTCCGACGCGGCCGCGGCCCAGGTGGGGGGGCTGGGGATCGCCCCCGGGGCCAACATCGGGGACGGTGTCGCGGTCTTCGAGGCCACCCACGGGACCGCCCCCAAGTACGCGGGCAAGGACATGGTCAACCCCTCCTCCCTGATCCTCTCCGGGGTCATGATGCTCGAGCATCTGGGCTGGCAGGAGGCCGCGGACCTCGTCGTCCGGGCCCTGGAGGCCACGATCCAGGACAAGACCGTGACCTACGACCTGGAGCGCCAGATGAGCGGGGCCAGGAAGCTCAAGACCTCGGAATTCGGGGCCGCAATCGTCAAGAACATGGGCTCCCCGGTAGGGGCGGCCTTGGCCTGACTCCCTCCTCCATGGCAGGCGAGGCCACCCGCGAGCAGGCCTACCTCAGCGTCCTGATTCCGGTCTACAACGAGGCGGAAAACCTCCCCCCCCTGGGGGAGGAGCTCTCCCAGGTCCTGGGGAGCCTCAGCATGAGCTGCGAGGTGATCCTCATCGACGACGGCTCGACCGACGCCTCCTACGAGGCGATCCGGGAGCTGGCCGGGAGGCATCCCCGCTTCAAGGGCATACGCCTGGGGAGAAACGTCGGGCAGACGGCCGCCCTCGCGGCCGGGATACGGCACTCCTCGGGGGAGCTGATCTGCTGCCTGGACGCGGACGGCCAGAACGACCCCAAAGACATCGCGGCCCTCATCGACAAGCTGGGGGAGGGCTACGACGTGGTCAGCGGCTGGAGGAGGGAGCGCCAGGACCCCTGGCTCTCCCGGCGCCTGCCCTCCCAGGCGGCGAACTTCCTGATCTCCCGGATCACGGGAATAGCCCTGCATGACTACGGCTGCACCCTCAAGCTCTACCGGGCTAGGTACTTGAGGCCCATCCGCCTCTACGGGGAGATGCACCGCTTCGTGCCGGCCTTCGCCGGATTCCTGGGGGCCAGGATCGCCGAGATCCCGGTCAGCCACAGGCCCAGGACCCGCGGGGCCTCCAAGTACGGCCTCGGCCGCACCCTCAAGGTCCTGCTGGACCTCCTGACCGTCAAGTTCATGGATGCCTACATGGCCAAGCCCATCTACCTCTTCGGGGGCGGGGGCCTGGGGATGGGGCTCCTCGGGGCGGCCCTGGCCCTGGTGACGCTCTACAAGAAGTACTTCCTGGGGATCTACGTCAAGGACCAGCCCCTCTTCCAGGTCTCCATCTTCTTCGCCCTGGTGGGCTTTCAGCTCATCCTCCTGGGCCTCCTGGCCGAGATACTGGTCCGGGTCTACTTCGACCTCAAGGACAAGCATCCCTATTTCATCCGCGAGACGACCGGGTTTCATTGACTTCCTCCTTGGAACTAAATTAGAATGCCAGGGTTGTTGGCGCTGGAGGCGCAAAGCGTCAGGGAGATGGGCCAGGTCCGCCTGGCCAGGTCTGTCGCGTCGGAGGAGTTTCAGGAATCCCTCTCCGGCCACGCTCTCCTCCTGGGCCCCCTCTCGGTGGATTTGGTCTTTAACATCGCAGAGGGACTGTCGGGACGCAACCGG
>CAYLZQ010000471.1:0-2255 GCA_964388045.1 uncultured Elusimicrobia bacterium
ACCTTGCCCTGGGCGTAGAGGGCGCGGACCCGGGCCTTCTCGGCGTTGGGGATGGGGGTGGAGAGGGCCTCCCGATAGGGTTTCTGCCTGGGGAGGGGCATCCAGAGGGAGCGCGATTGGCAGCCAGCGGCGTTGAGTTCCTTGAGGAACCTCTCCTTCTCGCGGGGGCTTGCGGCTTGCGCGGAGAGGAGCCAGCGGTTCCATGAGGCGGCCGCGGGCAGGGATTCGATTCGGACGCCTTCCAGGCGCTCCCGGTACCAGCGCGAGATTCTCCTGCGTTTCTCGAGGAAGGAGGGCAGGAGCTCCATCTGCGAGAGGCCCAGGGCCGCGGCGACGTTGGTGAGGCGGTAATTGTAGCCTATCTGGTCATGGAGGTATTCCCTCGGGTCGGCCTTAGCCTGTCGGGTGATGTGACGCAGGCGGCGGGCGAGGGTCTTGTCGCCGGTCAGGACCACCCCGCCTCCCCCGCAGGTGACGATCTTGTTGCCGTTGAAGCTCAGTATCCCGGCCGCCCCGAAGTTCCCGGTGTGCCGGCCTTCCCAAAAAGAGCCCATGCTCTCGGCTGCGTCTTCGATCACGAGGAGCCCGTGCCGGCGGGCGATGGCGGCCAGACGCGGCATGTCCGCTGGAAAGCCCAGGACATGGGCGGGAAGCACGCCTCTGAGAGGAAGGGCTCCGCGGCGTGTGACCAGCCTCCCGCCGCGGCGCGCGCAGTCCTCCTCGAGGAAGCGCTCGAGCAGGTCCAGGTCGAGATTGAAGCGGACGGGGTCGCAGTCGAGGAAGACGGGCCTGGCCCCGCAATAGGACACGGCGTTGGCCGTGGCGATGAAGGTGAGGGCTGGGACGATCACCCCGTCCCCCGGGCCCACTCCCAGGGCCTCGAGGGCCGCGTGCAGGCAGGCGGTGCCGTTCACGCCGGCGACGGCATGGCCGGCGCCGGTATAGGCCCTGACGCTCTCCTCGAACCTCGCCACGTAGCCTCCCGCCGATGAGACCCACTCCGTGTCGAGGCAGTCCTTCACATACTTCCAGGCGTTGCCTTCGATCCGGGGCTGGGAGAGTGGGATGAGGCCGGGGACTTCCTGGACCGTGGAAGAGGAGGGGCGGCGCAGCTTGGGGACCGCCATCAGAAGAACTTCGCGTACTCGGCCTGGGCGCGCTCGTAGTCGTCCATGCGGCCGATGTCGATCCAGTACTCCCGGATGGGGAAGCAGCCCACCGAGGCCTTCCGGCGCCTGCGGATTTTCTCCAGGAGGTCGGGCATGTCGTAACGGCGGTTTTGGGGCACCCAGGGGAGGACCCGGGGATCGAGGACGTAGATGCCCGCGTTGACGAAGAAGCGGTGAGTGGGTTTTTCCACGATCTCGCGCAGGCGGTGGTCCTCCATGCGGACGACCCCGTAGGGGACCTGGAAGTCGTACTCGCGCACGCAGACGGTGGCGAGGTTCTTCTCCTCGTTGTGAAAGTCGAGCAGGCCCTGGAAGTCGATCTTGGTGAGGAGGTCTCCGTTCATGACGATGAGGGGCTCTTGGAAGGTCTGGGGGAGGAGGGAAAGCGGCCCGGCCGTTCCCAGGGGCTTGTCCTCCTGAAGATAGCCGATATCGGCGTGGAAGGCCGAGCCGTCCCCGAAATGTTTCCGGATCTGTTCCGCATGGTGGTTGACGGCCAGGAGGAAGTTATGGAAGCCCGCCGCAAGGAATTGCTCGATGATGGTCTCGAGGAGGGGCTTGTTGCCCACCCGCAGGAGGGGCTTGGGGCGTTCCTGGGTCAGGGGGTGCAGACGCGTGCCCGTCCCCCCGACCAGGAGCACCACCCGGTTGGCCTTCTCCCGCCTCTGGGCGAGATAATGGGCCATCTCGGCCAGGCCCCGCACGCGGCCCTGGGGGTCCACGAGGGGGATGCTGGCCCGGGGCTTCTCCTGGAAGGCCTGGACTATAGTTTGGGCTTCCAGGCCGGCCGGGAGGGTGAAGGGCCGCGGGTTCATCACCTCCGAGAGGGGGGCCTCCAGCCCCAGGCCCCGGAGCATGGCCTTGCGCAGATCCGAGTCCACGACGACCCCCAGGAGCCGGTCGTCCTTGCCGCAGACCAGGATGATTCCAGCGGCGACGGGGCCGGTCATGGCCTCCATGGCCTGGCGCACGCTGGCCCTGGGAGGCAGGATCAGCTTGCGGTAGTCCTTGGGGGCTGCGCTCGCAGCACTTGGCGCCCTGGCGCCCTCCTTTAGCGCCGCGGCGCCAGTACGCTCGCTGCCGCTC
>CAYLZQ010000472.1:0-2251 GCA_964388045.1 uncultured Elusimicrobia bacterium
TGGGCCCGGATCTCGCCGGAGGCGGCTCCGAGCTCCAGCAGGTCCCCCCCCTGGGTCAGGAGATACTGGACGGAGCTCCCCTCAGGATCCGCGAGGGACAAGGTGGCGCTCGAGAGCATGACGAGGCGCTCCGCCTGCTGGGCCCGCCAGAGCATCCCCGGGAAGGGGCCGCTTCCGGTCAGGGCCTTGCGGGCGTTTGAGAGGACGAAGACCTCCTCGGCCGATCGCCCGGAGGAGACGATGCTCCCCTTGAGAAGGGCCAAAAGGACCAGCCCGAGGCTGGCGAGGATCGCGATCCCCAGGACCAGCTCGACGAGGGTCATCCCCCGCGAGTCAGCGGTTGGCGAAGATCCGGTCCAGGCAGGTCCAGGTGACATTCTGGCTGGCCACGCAGATGGAGACGTGCTTGTAGTCGGTCTGGGCCTCGGAGGGCTTGAGGTCCGAGTCCAGGTAGCGGACCAGGACGCTGCGCCGGTAGCCAGAGGACTCGGCCAGGGGCCTCATGACCGGGTCCTGGGGAGGCTCCTCCCTCCAGCCCGCGAAGTCGTCCACGTCGTTGAAGCTCCTCTTGTCTTTGGGGTCCTCCCCCGGGTCGGGGCCCAGGGGGCCGGGATCGGCCAGGGGGCCCGGCCTTCCGGTGTAGCTCGCCTCGTCCCACTTCCTGAGCTTGATCTCCTCCATGAGCTCCTGGGCGAGGTGGATGGCGACCAGGGTGCGCTCGCTCCTGCGGCTGCCCTTGTAGGACATGGCGAAGATGGGCATGAGGGCCACGATCGAGAGGGAGAGGATCAGGACCGTGACCACGACCTCCATGAGGATGTAGCCCCCCCGGCCCGCAAGCCTCGGCGACGGGATCATTGGGTGAGCGCCCCCAGGTTGAAGATGGGCAGGAGCACGCAGACCGCGATCCCGGCCACGATGAGTCCCAGGACCCCCACGAAGTTGGGCTCCAGGGCCGTGAAGAGGTCGCGCATGGCGGTCTCGGTGCGGCGCTCGTAGTAGTCCGCGACCTTGTTCAAGACCTCCGGGAGGGTCCCGGTCCTCTCGGCCGTGGCCACCATGTTGGAGACGACCAGCGGGACGTAGGGGTTCTGGCTCAGGGCGGAGGCGATCCCCTTGCCCTCGCTCACCCTCAGGGAGACCTTGTCCAGGATCTCCTCGAAGAGCCTGTTTCCCACGGCGGCGCGGGTGAGCTCCAGGGCGCTGAGGATCGGGATCCCCCCCTGGGAGAGGGTGGCCAGGGTCCTGAGCATCCGGGTGAGGACCACGGCCTGGACCATGGGGCCGGCGACCGGGAGCTCGAGGAAGAGCCTGTCGAGCCTGGCCCTGTTCCTGGGGTCTTTCAGCCAGCGCCGAGCCAGGAGGGCCGCGGCCACCGGAAGTCCCAGGTAGACGTACCAGAAGCCCCTGAGGTTGGTGCTCACGGCCAAAAGAGCCCTGGTCGCGGCCGGCAGGGGGGCGTCGAACTGCCTGAAGACCTCGACGAAGGTGGGCATCACGAAGAAGAGGATGAAGAGCACGACCACGATCGCGCTCAAGACCACGATCGCGGGGTAGAGGAGGACCGAGCGGATCCGGTGCTGGAGCTCGGCCTGGAAGACGAGATGGGAGTCTATGCGGTCCAGGACCGCGGGCACATCCCCCTGGGCCTCCCCGGCCGCCACCAGGTTCACGTAGACCGCGTCGAAGCACTCCGGGTGCCTGGAGAAGGCCTGGGAGAGGCTCTCCCCCCTCTTCAATCGGTTCTGGATGTCGGTCAGGGCGGCTCTCAGGGTCTCGTTTCCCTCGCGAAGGGTGAGGGACTCGAGGGCCTCTATGGCGGGAACGGCGCTTCTCATCATCACGGCGAGCTGCCCGGTCAAAAAAGAGATGCTCCTCAGGGGTACCCTGCGCCCTCCGGGGCCTGGGGCCCCGGAGGGCGCCTGGGCGCGCCGGACCTCGGCCTGGGGGGAGGCCTTGATCAGGAAGAGGTTGGAGCTCTGCAGGGCCTGGGCCAGGGCCGCGAAATCCGCGGCCTCGGCCGAGCCGGCGATGAGCTTGCCGGAGCGGTCCATGGCCTTGTACTGGAAGATGGGCACTAGCCCCTCTCCTCGTGGGTGACTCGGATCACCTCGGCCAGGGAGGTGATCCCCTTGGTGGACTTCTCGATCCCGTCTTCCTGGAGGGAGCGCATCCCTTTGACCCTCAGGGACCTGCGGATCTCGTCCGCGGGGGACCCGGAGACGATCCAGGCGCGGATCTCCTCCGTGAC
>CAYLZQ010000473.1:0-2223 GCA_964388045.1 uncultured Elusimicrobia bacterium
GGCAGGCGGCATTCATCCACGGTGGCGGCATGACGGTAAAGAGCTGTACTACATGTCTCCGGATCGAGGAGTGATGGCGGTGGAAGTGACCACGACCCCTCAATTCCAAGCGGCGCCGCCCAAGCTTCTTTTCCAGGCGCCCGAGGAAGGCCTCCGCGGCCTCCGGGCTTTTGGCCATCCGGTCCTCAAGGACGTACTCGGCGTGGGTGCGGTAGCCCAGGAGCTGGGCGGCTCGCCGGCGCAAAGGGAGGACTTCCTTCAGGATCGGGAGGTTCTCCCGGAAGGCCCTGTTGTTGAAGAGGAACTCCAGGCGCCGCCTGGCCCCGGCGTTCCGGGCGTTGTCCACGAAGGGGAAGTAGTCCGGATAGTCCACCGTGACCTTGTAGCGCTCCCCCTCCTTTTCCAGGCGGCTCACGTAGTCCTCGGGGAGGCCCGAGAGCTCCTCTCGGGGCACCAGGAGGTAGTCCTTCACGTTGTTCAAATTCTTGGTGAATTCCGACTCAAGTTCCACCAGCCTCTGTTTGATCTTCTTGACCTCGGCTCGCTTCTCGAGAGGCAGGAGGAGGCCGTTGCGCTTGAAGTCCAGGAGCTCCTTGTCCAGGAGCTTCTTTTTTTCCCCGCTCAGGGGCTCGTTTTTGTCCGCGTAGGCCTTGACGGCCTTGAAGAGGTCCTCGCGGCTGAAGACCTCCACCGTGAACTGGCCGAGCATGGTCTCGCAGTCGTTGGCCGCGTTGCGCACCGCGGAGGAGACGGCTACGTACTTAAGAAAGACGTCCGAGGAGGCCTCGTCGCTCAGGTTCCAGAGGACCGTGTCCAGGGCCTCAGGGGCATTCTCGAAGGCGACCGAGGCGGGGGGGAGGCTGGCGATGGCTTTAAGGCCGTTCTCCGCTCTCTCCCTGGCAGCCTGGCAGCGCTGGCTGATGTCTCGGGCCGTGAGCTCCCAATTAAGGAGCGGGGACGGCTGGAAAGGCGCTTGCCCCTGGGCAGCGGCCGGGGGGGCTGGCTGAGCCAGCAGGAAGACAAGGCCAACAAGCAACTCTTTCATAGCGGACACCGTTTTTATAAGGTTGTGCGACGGCAAGCAATTCATGGCATGAGTTCAAATTTGGGCTGCGGCTGCGTCGTCCGTCGCTTGCGTACCTTTCAGGTACGCGGCGCTCCTCACTCCTTGCCTCGCTCCAAAATCGCCTCGGCCAAACCGAAATTATGACCCGGTCGCAGCACTAGGGCCTCTGGATCAGGAGTTCCCCTTCGGCTGTGCGCGTGAGGACGAAGCTCTGGTCTCCGAAGGTGGCCGAGGTGGGCTGGCCCACGGGCAGGGAGGTCTCTGCGACGGGCCAGGCCTTGGAGCTCAAACCCGCCTCGCGGATGAAGAGGAGGCTGCGGGTTTTGGCCAGGGTGTTGGTCGCCGGGTCCACGTCCGTTCCGTAGAGCATCCAGTACTCGACGCCCCCGGAGGAGAAGACGAAGGACCTGGCCTTGACTGCGTCCAGGACGACTCCCGTCTTGACATCGTGCCTGGGCCCCTGGGTGCCCCTGACCGGAGTGATCTTCAGGGTGCTGCCGCGGACAGGGTCGAAGATGTTGACGACGATCCTGAAGTTGTAGGTGACGCCAGGCGCCACCGCCACGTCCACTCCTTCTCCCCGCAGGCGGTCAAGGTCCCCCAGGGGGGCGATCACGAGCTTGGGCTTCTGCTCGAAGGTCAGGAAGACGTTTTTGAAGGCGGCATCCCCGGCTGCGCTGATATTCCAGAGGGAGGGCCCCAGCTGGCGCGGCAGGAGGTCCCGGTGGCGGTCAAGTTGAGGGGCCAGATTGGCCCGCCCCACCACGGCCCCCTGGGCCTGGGAGGGGGGCAGGGGCTTGAGCCGGGGGTCCTGGATGAGGGGCTCCTCGAAGGCAGGCTCTTCCGTCTCCGGGGGCGTTTGCGGCTTCAGGGGGGCCTTGGGAGGCAGGGCCGGGGTGGAGAGGAACTGGGCCTCGGAAGAGGCCTTGAGGCCTTCCAGGGTTCCAGCCTGGGCGTTTGCGGCGAGCAGGGCGCAGAGCAGGGAACTGGGCTTCATCGCGAGGGACCTCCGGGCATGGCCGGCATAAAGCCGGTCGTGGTGAGCGCGGGCTGGGCGCGGTAGCGCCCGGCCTGAAGCCGCGGCGCCAAAGGAGAGCGCCAGGACTTCACGGGCTGGGCCGCGCGGTGCGGATCGTCGGCCAAGCCGATCAGATAGA
>CAYLZQ010000474.1:0-2222 GCA_964388045.1 uncultured Elusimicrobia bacterium
CCTTCTGCAACAGATCCAGCACCGGCGGCAGAAAGGAGAGCCACTCCAGTATATCTTAGGTGAGTGCGAATTTTTTGGGTTGAAGATCAAGATTGATCAGCGAGTCCTCATCCCTCGTCCAGAGACGGAGATCCTGGTTGAGGTGGCGATAGAAAAGGCGAGGATCCTTTTATCCGGTATGCGGCGTGAGCAACGACCGCTAAAAATTCTGGATCTGGGCACGGGATCAGGGAATATCGCTATCAGTTTAGCCAAATCATTGCCGGGATGTTTTGTGACAGCAGTAGATATTTCCCAGGCGGCTTTAACCTTGGCCCAGGAGAATGCGTGCAGGCATCACCTCGAAGGGCAGATGGCTTTTATTCACATGGATATGAGGGAATTTCTCCACGGGTCCCGGGAAAATCCTTTATTTGATATCATTGTTTCTAATCCACCTTACATTCCTACTTCACAGATTCAACAATTACCCGTGGAGGTTCAACAGGAACCGTGGCTGGCCCTTGCTGGTGGTGTGGATGGGTTGGAGGCTATTGGTATAATCATTGAAGAAGGCCCTGGTTGTTTGAAACCAGGCGGATTTCTCCTTTTGGAAATCGGCGATGGACAACGATCAGCCCTGGAAAGATTATTGCAAGAGAACTCAAGATATTCTTATTTTTATTTTCTAAAGGACAATGCGGGTATCGAACGTATTCTCCTGAGCCAAAACCAGTGAACTGCTAAACTGGTAAACTCTTAGAAGAGGATAACACGAACTATGGACAAACTTATTATTGAGGGTAACAGATCATTAAAGGGTGAAATCACCGTCAGTGGCTCGAAGAATGCTACCTTGCCGATCTTAGCCGCGACTCTGCTGACCGACGAGACTTGTGTCATCCGCAATGTCCCGCGGTTGCGTGATACCTTGACGATGATCAGGCTGTTGAAGTCGCTCGGCAAGACCGTGGAACATCAGAAAGATAAGGTCACTGTCGGCGCGAAGGGAAGATTGAATCATGTGGCGGATTACCGTCTGGTTTCCACCATGCGGGGGTCTTTTTGTGTTCTAGGCCCATTGTTAGCCAAACTCAAGAAGGCCAAGGTCTCTCTGCCGGGCGGGTGTGTGATTGGGGTGCGGCCGGTTGATCTCCATCTCAAAGGGATACAGAACTTAGGGGCACGGGTTACAATCGAGAATGGCTATGTGATCGCCAAGGCTAAGCAGTTAAGGGGAAACCCGGTTTATCTGGGAGGGGTATTTGGTTCTTCTGTTTTAGCGACCGCCAATGTGATGATGGCCGCTACCTTGGCTAAAGGAGAGACGATCATCGAGTCGGCTGCCTGCGAACCAGAGATCGAGGATTTGGCCAACTTTCTCATCGCCATGGGGGCGAACATTCGAGGATATGGATCGCCGCGGATGATCATACGGGGAGTCAAGCAATTGAAAGGTGCCGAATATGAAATCGGACCCGATCACATTGAAGCGGGAACCTATATCATCATGGCTGCCGCGACCAAAGGCACGATTACCTTACGTAAGGTTAAGCCTTCCCAGCTTTTCGTGCTTATTGACAAATTAGCCGAGATTGGGATTAAGTTTAAAATTGGCAGCAATTTTCTCACCGTTAAATGCGATGGCAAAGTGAAGTCCACCAGTGTGACAACCTACCCTTATCCTGGCTTCCCGACGGATTTGCAGGCGCAATTCATGGCCTTGATGGCGATGACCCCGGGTGTCAGTTTGATCATTGATAAGGTTTTCCCGGATCGTTTTATTCACATTGCCGAATTGAATCGAATGGGGGCGAATATCCGTCGGGATGGCAACACCGCCATTATTGAAGGGGTCAAGACGCTGTATGGCGCACCGGTCATGGCCTCTGACCTGCGGGCCTCGGCGGCGCTCGTTATTGCCGGATTGGCCGCCAAGGGCAAGACGGAGATCCATCGTATTTATCATTTAGAGCGCGGTTATGAAAATCTGGATGAAAAATTACGGAACCTCGGGGCCAAGGTCTATCGTGAGAAGGAATGAGCGATGATATTGATTATAGATAACTACGATTCCTTTACCTACAACCTCGTCCAGTATTTTGGGGAACTGAAGGCGGATCTGCAGGTTTATCGCAATGATGCCCTTTCCCTGCAACGGATCAAACGGTTGCGTCCGACGAGGATTGTCATCTCCCCTGGCCCCGGCCGACCAGAAGGGGCAGGGATTTCGGTAGGTATCA
>CAYLZQ010000475.1:0-2217 GCA_964388045.1 uncultured Elusimicrobia bacterium
GGCCGGGGAGGCCTTAGACAAGGTGGCCCGGATGCTGGGCCTGGGCTACCCGGGCGGCCCCATCATAGACCGGCTCGCCCGGGACGGGGATTGCGCCGCCGTTGACTTTCCCAGGCCCCGCCTTCCTCAGACCTGGGATTTCTCCTTCGCGGGCCTCAAGACCTCGGTCCTCTACCGCCTCCAGCGCCTGGGGAGGGTCCCCCTGCCGCGCCAAACCCTGGGCCGCCAGGAGCTCGCCGACTTCTGCGCCTCCTTCCAGGAGGCGATCGTGGAGACCCTGGTCGAGAAGACCCTGAGGGCCGCCGAGAGGCTGGGAGTCAGGGAGGTTGTCCTAGGGGGAGGGGTCGCGGCCAACAGCCGCTTGAGAGAGGCCTGCGCGGCCCGTGGCCGCGAGAAGGGCCTGCGGGTCGTGATGCCCCCTCCTTGCCTGTGCACGGACAACGGGGCCATGATCGCCCAGGTGGCCACGCATAAGCTGCGCGCGGGAGCGCGCGTACTGAAGCCCAGACCGAGCCACCCCGGCCGGGGCGGCTCCTTGCGCTGCGATCCCTCCCTGCCTTTCCGGAACTGGGCTGATAAACCGCCAGGGACATGGAGAAGAACGCGGCGCTGAGGAGTCCTTGGCGGTTTCTTCCGGGAGCGCCGCGGGAATGGATTCCCCCGCTGCTTTTTTTCGCCGTTTTTTCCGTTTATGTTTACTGCGCCTACCCGACGATCGCCCCCCGCGACAGCCCGGACATGGCCCTGGCAGCCGTCAACCTGGGGGTCGCCCATCCCCCCGGCTATCCCCTCTACGCGGTCCTGGGCAAGGCCTGGCTTGCCGTGCTCCGCCTGGGCAATCCCGCCTACCGCTTAAGCCTCCTCTCGGCCCTCGGCGGGGCCGGGGCGGCGACCGCGGTCTTCGTCCTCCTGCGCCCCTGGGGCCTGGCCCCTGCCCTGGGTTCGGCCCTGGGCCTGGCCTTCAGCGCTCCCTTCTGGAAGTTCAGCCTGCTCCAGGAGAAGTATTCCCTCCATGCCCTCTTCGTGGCGCTCCTCCTGCTCCTGGCCCGGGGGGAGCGGGCGACTGTGATCAAAAGGGCGGCGGCCGGCTCCCTTCTCTTCGGCCTGGGCCTGGTCAACCATCAGAGCCTGATACTGCTGCTTCCCGGGCTGCTCTATCTCTGGCGCAGCGAAGGCCGGAGGCATGGGGTCCGTATAGGCATCTTGGCTCCAGCGGGCTTCTTGGTCCTGGGCTTGGCGCTCAACCTCGTGGTCTTGATCCGCCTCAGGGATCCCGGCCTGGCCTGGGCCGTGCTCGCCAGGGCCGAATACGGGGGCCTTGAGCTCTACGCGGGGCTAAGCCGCGCTCTCTCCCCGAGGCTGGCCTCAAGCCTCCTGGGGCATCTGGCTCGCCAGCTCTGGGAAGGCGGAGCCTGGATCCTGCCCGCCCTGGCCCTGGTCGGGGTCCGGGGGGTTTGGACTCGGGAGAGGGAGCTGGGGATCGGGATTCTCCTGGCACTGGCTTGCTTCGGGCCGGTCTTCTTCCTGATGACCCGCTTCGATCTCTCGGAATGGGTGGCGGCGAGCGTCCTGGAGTCGGCGTTGGTGGTCCCGACCTTGCTGGTCAGCCTCCTGGTCGGGTTCGGGATTTCGGCCCTTGGCTCCCGGCCGTGGCTGTCCTGCCTGCTGGCCCTGGCCTGCGCCCTCTGTCCCCTCATCAGGAACGCCTCTTCCTCAAACCACCGCGAGGACTTCTCAGCCTATGACTATGCCCGGGACCTCCGGGAGTCGCTTCCCCCCGGGTCGCTTGCGGTCGTGGGCGGGGACACGGCCCTCTTCGCCTTGCGATACCTGGAGCGGATGCCTGGGAGGCGATCCCTGCAGCTCCTCGGCTCCCGCGAGCCGGAGCTGCGCGGCCGCATCGAGCGGGGCCTGGCCCAGGGTCCGGTCCACGTCCTGGGCCTTTCCCTCGCTTCTCTCGGGGACCTGGGGCTTCTCGGAAATCCCTACTACGCCTGGCCCGCGGGCCTGGTCCAGCGCGTGCTCAAGTCGCCGGCCGGGGACCTGGAGACCTCCGCCTGGGAGAGATCTGTCCTTCGGTTTCCCAAGTCCGTAGAGCGGGACTCCTACGCCCACGACGTGCGCCTGGCCTGCGCCTTCGCGCACTACCTCTCGGCCAGGCTCGAGGAGCGCTGGGGGAGGGCCCACCCGCCCTTCCACGATCTGGAGGCGGCCTTC
>CAYLZQ010000476.1:0-2213 GCA_964388045.1 uncultured Elusimicrobia bacterium
CGAAGACGCAGCGGGCCAGGCGGCTTGGCTTGAAGGGCTTGAGGCTCTTTAAGCGCGAGCCCTCGATGATCAGGATCTCCCCCGGCTCCAGTTCCCGGACGGTCCGGGCCTTGAGTAGGTTCAGAGCCGAGGTCTCTGAGGCCAGGACCCAGGATTTGCCGATTTGCCCCAGGATGAGGGGCCTAAAGCCATAGGGGTCCCTGGCCGCTATGAGCTGATCGGGGGTAAGAAAGAGCAGGGAATAGGCCCCCTCCACTTGTCTTAGGCTCTCGATCACCGCGTCCTCGATGGGCCCCTGGTGGCGGGCGAGAAGGTGCACGATCACCTCCGAGTCGGTGGAGGACTGAAAGATGGCCCCCCTCCTTTCGAGCTTGCCCCTCAGCTCCATGGCGTTGGTGAGGTTCCCGTTGTGGGCGATCGCGACAGGGCCGTGCACGGCCTTGAAGACCAGGGGCTGGGCGTTCTTCAAGTGGCTGGCCCCGGTGGTCGAGTAGCGCACGTGCCCGATCGCGGCCTTGCCGGGCAGGGCCTGGATGGCCTCCTGGGGGAAGACCTCCGAGACAAGGCCCATCCCCACCCTGGAGTGGAGCCGGTCCTTCTCCGAGGTCACGATCCCGGCCGACTCCTGGCCCCTGTGCTGGAGGGCGAAGAGCCCCAGGTAGGCCAGGCGCGCAGCCTCTGGAAGCTCCGAGACGGCCAGGATGCCGCACATATCTCAGCGCGGCAGCGGAGCTGCCGCGCTATTATTAAGGGACTCCTTAAGTTCCGTTGTCGTGGTTGCCGTTCTCATGACCTGCAGTACTCCACCGCGTTCCTGAACATCTCCAGGCCCACCCCCTGCTTGAGGAAGGTCTGGCGGGTCCAGTTGGGGTGATGGTGGATGGCCGTGAAGCGCTCGGGGTGGGGCATCAAGCCCAGGCAGTTTCCCTCGGGGTTGGAGAGCCCGGCGATGTTGAAGAGCGAGCCGTTGGGGTTGGCCGGGTAGCCGGAGAGCTTGCCGTCGTCGGAGACGTACTGCATGGCGATGGACTTGTTCTTCTTCAACTCCTCGAGCTGCCTGGGGGACTTGAGCACCAGCTTTCCCTCCCCGTGGGCGACAGGGAGCTCTATCATCTCCGGCAGGCCCTTGAAGAAGAGGCAGGAGCTCTGAACGTTGAGGCGCAGGTGCACCCAGCGGGCCTCGAAGCGCCCCGAGTCGTTGGCCGTGAATCCCGCTGTCTGCTCCCCGTTGTGGGAGGAGGGCAGCAGCCCGGCCTTGACCAGGGCCTGGAAGCCGTTGCAGATGCCAAGGACGGGCCTGCCCAGGCGCACGAACTGCCTGAGGTCCTTGATGTGGAGCCTGAGCTGTCCGGCCAGGATTTTTCCCGCCCCCACGTCGTCCCCGTAGGAGAAGCCGCCGGGGATCACCAGGAGCTCGTAGTCCATCAGGCGGGCCTTGCCGGCCTTGAGCTCCATGATGGTGACCCTCTCGGGGCTCGCCCCCACGGATTTGAGAGCGTTGGCCGTCTCCGGGTCGCAGTTGGTGCCGGCCGCGCGCAGGACCAGGGCCTTGGGGCTTTTCACTTGAGCGCCTCCGGGAGCGTCCTCTGCCAGACCGCCTTGAGGTCCTTGAGGGGCTCCTCCAGGATGACCAGGCCCTCCAGGCCCAGCACCTTGAGGATGGGGTTGGCTATGGTCTCCCCGATCCTCTTGACAGGGACCCCCTTCATGGCCTTGAGGAAGGCCGCCTCCTTCTCCGGCTTGACCTCCAGGAGCACCCGGCTGGGGCTCTCGGAGAAAAGGAGCACCTCGTTGGAGTAGATGGGGCCGCTGCGCGCGACTCTGTCGAGGTCGAGGGAGGCCCCGAACTCCCCTGAGAAGGCCATCTCCGAGACCGCCACTGCCAGGCCCCCCTCTGAGAGGTCGTGGGCCGAGAGGACCAGGCCCCTGGCGATCGCCCCCTGCGCTGCCCTGAAGCCCTCCAGGGCGGATCTCGCCTCCACCTCCGGCACGCTTCCGCCTGGAATCCCGCTGACCTCGTGGAAAAGGGAGCCGCCCAGCTCCTCGGAGGTCCAGCCAGCCAGGTAGAGGGCGTTCCCAGGCCCCTTGATGTCCATGGTGAGGGCCTTGCGCACGTCCGGGACAGGGGCCAGGGCCGAGATGAGCAGGGTCCCCGGCACGGCCAGGTCCTCGCCCCCGAGGTCCTTGGACTGGTTGTAGAGGCTGTCCTTTCC
>CAYLZQ010000477.1:0-2211 GCA_964388045.1 uncultured Elusimicrobia bacterium
ACGGCCGGAAAGGAAAATTATAGAATCCTGCCTGACCGCGCGGAGGCCATCGCCTGCGCCGTAGGCCTGGCGGGCCCAGGCGACATCGTGCTCATCGCCGGAAAGGGGCACGAGGACACCCAGACCTTCAAAGACCGCGTGATCCCGTTCGACGACCGGGAGGTCGCCCGCGCGGCCCTCAGATCGCTTAGAAGGGGAGCCGAGTCGCAACGCGGAGCAGCGGGGAGTTGATGACAACCGCGCCTCGGTCGTCGCGAAGGACAGGCTGAGCATGAATCTTGAGATGACCTGGGAGCAACTCGCGCGGGCGGCCGGAGGGCGCCTGGTCGCAGGTCCCGGTCAGGACCCTATCGCCTCCCTCTCGACAGACACCCGCTCCCTGAGGGCCGGGGAGGCCTTCTGGGCCCTCAAGGGGACCCGCTACGACGGCCACGATTTTCTCTCCCGGGAGCTGGCAGGGAGGGCCTCGGGCTGGGTGATCGAGCAGGGGCGGCAAGGGGCCCAGGCCCTAGGGCCCGGGCACCTGGTCGAGGTCGCCAATACCTTGAAGGCCCTCCAGGCCCTGGCCGCCCACCACCGCCGGCGCTTCGAGCTGCCGGTCGTGGCGATCACGGGCTCCAACGGCAAGACCACGACCAAGGAGATGCTTAAGGGAATCTGCCGGCGCCTCGGACCCACCTGCGCCTCCCCCGGCAACTGGAACAACCAGGTGGGGGTGCCCCTCTCGGTCCTGGAGCTCGCCGCGGCTCACCGCTACGCGATCTTCGAGCTGGCCGACTCCCACCCCGGGGACATCCGCGAGGTCTCGCGCATCGCCCAGCCAGGCCTGGGCATCCTCACCAACATCGGGCCCGATCACCTGGAATTCTACGGCAGTCTCGAGGCGAACTTCAGGACCAAGTCCGAGCTCATCGAGAGCCTTCCCCCCGAGGGGAAAGTCGCGATCAACATTGACGACCCGTGGCTCTCGGGCCTGGAAGCGCGCCTGGGCCCCCGGGCCGTCACCTTCGGCGCCTCCCCCAGGGCCCGCGTGAGCTTCCCCACCCCGGAGGAGATGATCATCGACCGCCACAGGATCCGCGTGCGTCTGGCGGCCTTCGGGGCCTTGAGCCGCTATAACGCCGCGGCGGCGGCCGCCGCGGCCTGGGCCCTGGGGATAGACCCTGAGACCATCCGCAATGGCCTGGAGGACTTCCGCCCCTCCGCCATGCGCCTGGAGGTCCTCAAGGCGCCCTCGGGGGCCACCATCGTCCTCGACGCCTACAACGCCAACCCCGCCTCGATGCGCGCCGCGATCGAGGCCTTCTGCGGGGAGTTCGCCCCAAGCCCCGGGGTCCTGGTCCTGGGCGACATGAAGGAGCTGGGAGCCGAGTCTGGGCGCTTCCACCGCGAGCTTGGGGAGTGGCTGGGCGTCCTGGCCCTGGGGGGCCTCTATCTGGCCGGCCCGGAGATGAAGTCCGCCTATGAGGCCGTCAGGCTTCAGAAGCCGCCCTTCGCCGTTCATTATGGAGAAACGCCGCAAGCCTGGCTCGATTCCCTGCGCCGGGAGCTGACCCCGGAGCGCGTCCTCTTCCTCAAGGCCTCCCGGGCCATGAGGTTCGAGTCCCTGCTCGAGGCACTGACATGCTCTACCACCTAAGCTCCTACCGGGAGCTCTTCGGGCCTCTCAACCTCTTCCAGTACATCACCTTCCGGGCCGGGGGCGCGGCCCTGACCGCCCTGATCGCCTCCCTGGTGATCGGCCCCTCCCTGATCGCGGCCCTCAGGGCGCGCAGGCTCGGGCAGGTCCCGCGCAGCGAGGGCCCGGCCACCCACCTGGGCAAGCACGGCACCCCAACGATGGGGGGGCTCCTCATCTTCCTCTCCCTGGCAGGCTCCTCACTGCTCTGGATGCGCCCCGACAACCGCTTCACGTGGCTTCTCCTGGCCGTGATCACGGCCCTCGCAGGAGTAGGCTTCTGGGACGACTACTCCAAGCTCGCCTTCAAGAGCCCGGCCGGGATCACCTCCAGGGCCAAGTTCGCGGTCCAGGTCGCGGTGGCCCTGGGCGCGGTCTTCTACCTCGCGGTCCGGCCGCCCAACGGAGCCTTCCTGACCCTGACGAACATCCCCTACAGCAAGGACCTCTTCCTGGACCTGGGGCCCCTCTATTTCGTGCTGGCCGCCCTCATGATCGTGGGCTCCTCCAACGCCGTCAACCTCACCGACGGC
>CAYLZQ010000478.1:0-2206 GCA_964388045.1 uncultured Elusimicrobia bacterium
TGACCGCCGCCCCGTCCTTCTCCGAGGGCGCGATCTGGGCCCCGTAGACCAGGCCCAGGTCCACGATGCTGATCCTGATCTCAGGGTCGTAGACCGGCTGCAAGGCCTCTCCGATCTGTCTGAAACTCACGCTCAAGTTATTCCACCTCCTGGAATTCCCCGGCGCCCTCCCGTGCCGAGAGCCCCTGGAGAAGGGTGTTCCAGGCCAAGGTCGCGCACTTGACCCGCATGGGGTACTTGCGCACCCCTTCCAGGGACCTGAGGGCCTCAAGCTCTTCGGGCAGGGAGTCGAGGGGGGACTGCGAGAGCATCATCTCCTTGAAGGCATGGGCCAGCTCCCGCGCCCGGGAGAGGCTCTCCCCCTCCAGGGACTCGGCCATCATCGCGGAGGAGGCCTGGCTGATCACGCAGCCGTGGCCCGCGTAGCGGATTTGCCCGATCCGGTCTCCCGGGGGAGCCCTCCTCATCGTCAACTCGATCTCGTCCCCGCAGACCGGGTTGATACCGTGCGAGCGGAAGTCGGCTGGGTCGAGCCTCCCCTTGCGGGCCCCGCTGCGGAAGTAGTCGAGCAGCACCTCCCGGTAGAGATCCTGAAGCTCCTCGTCACCTTCCATGGGTCTCCTATAAACGGACCGGTTTCATCAACGGTTCCTAAGTGACGACCGTAGGCCTCGTGCGTCTTAAGCCGAAGAATGCGATGGTCTTGCGAAGGGCGGGCCCCAGGAGCCCCACCTCCTCCGCGGTGTTGTAAAGGTAGAAGCTCACCCTGGCTGTTCCAGGAACCTTCATCCTCATCATCAGGGGCTGGCAGCAGTGGTGCCCGGCCCGGATCGCGATCCCGGCCAGGTCGAAGGAGGTGCCCACGTCGTGGGGGTGGAGGCCCTCGAGATTAAAGGAGATGACCCCGGTCCGGCGCAGCGGGTCCCTGGGGCCGTAGAGGGCGACCTCGGGCTCTGCGCCCAGGATCTCCAGGGCTCTGCGCACCAGTCCCAGCTCGTGCTCCCGGATGGCGGAAAGGCCGACCTGCCCCAGGTAATCCAGGGCCGCCCCGAAAGCCACGGCGTCCGCTATGTTGGGGGTGCCGGCCTCGAACTTGTGGGGCAGGACGTTGGGGGTGAAGCGCTCGAGGAAAACCCTCTGGATCATGTCGCCGCCTCCCAGGAAGGGGTCCATCCCCTCCAGGAGCTCCGCCCTCCCATAGAGAACCCCGATCCCGGTGGGGCCCAGCATCTTGTGGGCCGAGAAGGCCATGAAGTCGCAGCCCCAGCGGCCCGCGTCAATAGGCAGGTGCGGGGCCCACTGGGAGGCGTCCACCAGGGTCCTGGCCCCGTTGGCCCTGGCCAGGGCGATCAACTCCTCGACCGGGTTGATCGTGCCCAGGGCGTTGGAGGCCGCGGTGAAGGCCACGAGCTTCACCTTCGGGGTGATGATCCTGGGCGCCGCCTCGAGGTCCAGGGTCCCCTCGGAGGTCACCGGGATGAAGCGCAGGCGCACCCCCTTCTCCTGGGCCAGGATCTGCCAGGGCACCAGGTTCGAATGGTGCTCCATTTCCGTCAGAAGGATCTCGTCCTGGGGTCCCAGGAATTTCCGGCCCCAGGCATGGGCGACCAGGTTGATCGCCTCGGTGGCGTTCCGGGTGAAGACGCACTCGCGCGGGGAGCCCCCGATGAAGGCCGCGACCTTCCGGCGGCTCTCCTCCACCATCTGGGTGGCCTCGTCCGAGAGGGCGTGCACTCCCCTGTGGATGTTGGCGTTGTGGTTCTCGTAGAAATCCGCCAGGGCCGCGATCACTTGGCGGGGCTTCTGGGTGGTCGCGGCGTTGTCGAAGTAGACCAGGGGCCTGCCGTGCACCCGGCGGCGCAGGATGGGAAAGTCCTCGCGGATCTTCTGGAGATCAAGCATGGTCACTCCGCGCCCGGAAGCCAGGCGCGCAGGGCGCAGGCGAGGGCCTCGCGCAGGGGAGGGAGGGCCACCCCCTCCGCCATTTCGCTGGCGAAGGCGTAGATGAGGAGGCTGCGCGCGGCCTCGGGTCCCACCCCCCGCGAGCGCAGGTAGAAGAGGGCCTCCTCCGGGAGCTGGCCGATGGTCGCCCCGTGCTTGCACTGCACGTCGTTGGCTTGGATCTTGAACTCGGGCTTGGTGTTCACCAGGCCCTGCTCGGACAAAAGGAGGTTCTTGTTGTAGACCCGCGCGTCGGTCTTCTGGG